>JAUSQB010000083.1 GCA_030652715.1 Rugosibacter sp. | reverse complement strand
AAACGCTCAGCTTTGCAGAACTGAGATTCCGCTTCGCGGGCAGTTCTCTTCGCCGTAGCGGATGGTGACACGGCGGCCAGCACCTGCCCGCAGAAGTCGTAATCCTCGCCATTGATCGTCGAGTGAAAGGTGTCGGCCAGCTTCGCCCGCTGGATCTTGTCGATCACGTTCCAATTCTTGACGCAGGTTGAGCGGCTGCGGTGGTAGTGCGGCAGGCGGAGGATTTTGAACAGCCAGAGTTCGAGATCGCGGAGGGTGCGAAACGCCTCTAGTTCCGCATCATCAATGTTCGCCGCGATTTCCTGCACAAGACCATGCACTAGTGTGCAGCAAGGACTTGCGGGCAGGGAACATGTCCACGCGCTGTCGCCAAAAGATCCGGCCATCGGTTGGCCGTTGCAGCCATGCTGCGCGCCTGTTGTCTCCCGATGATGCGGGTTGATTTGTGCTGTCAATAAAAAAGTCGGCGCTGGTGACACGGCGTTTTCGCTGACAACTGGCGGCAAGCCGTCGCAAAGGGGTATCACCGTGCGGCGGCAGATCACCGAGAGCATCGGCAGCTTCCATACGGACCATGCGCAATAGTCCGAATGGGTCACTTCTTTCCCTTGCGCACCGACAAAGCGTGTAACCCACCCACCTTAAAGTGCGCCAATGCGTGGGGAATCAGGTTTTTATGGGTTGCAGGGGGTGACCACTTGCAGCTAGTGCAAACGAACTACGCAGATACGCAAAGCCGATAGCAAGCACGTAACGTCACCCGCCTAAAGTGGATCACGTTTCCTCAAGGAAGCATTTTGCAGTATCGGTAGCAGAGCAGCAACAGAGCAGTAACGCAACAGGGGTATTGACAAGCCTGAAACCTTTTCGTTCAACCGCAGCATGACTTTTTTAAGGAGAAACACATGAAATTGAAATTCAAATTAATGGCCGCCGCAGTTGCACTGGCCGCTTCGGCCGGAGCCAACGCCGCAGAGATCGTCAACTCGCAGGGCGGTAATGGCGGGTTGTTCTTTACCGTCTACGACATTGGCGCCGATGACGCCAGCACGGCCGACGACCGCGCCTATGTGCTTAACCTTGGTTCGCTGCTGAACGGCGGCGCTATCAGCAACTGGGGCGGCACCATCACCAATCCGTCAGTGCCTCTAGCCGCCGACAAACAGGGTTTTGGCACGATCTATTCGGTTGGTGCCGACGCCAACATGCAATCCTTCCTGGCCGCATCAACCGATACTTCGCGTTTGCGGTGGAACATTGGTGCGTTCGATGTCAGCGGTACCGATCGGGCACTAATCACCGCCCCATCGATCGCTAGTCCTGGTCAATACACCGGTTTCCGTACGCTGGGTGGCACTGCCGACGTTTACCTCGCTGCCATCAACCCCTTCCTGACGACGAGCGATTCGGCCGTGTTGCTGGGTGCCGATGCCAATATTTCGAAGTGGGGTGACACCATTGCTGGCAGGACGACAACTACTCCGATGGACTTCACCACAACGGCTGGCCTTGGCGAGAGCCTGAATTTCTACATGTTGTCCGAGAAGTTCGCGACGAGTAATACGACCGTCGCCGTTACGCAGCAGCAGTACATGGCTGATGCCAATACCGCGATGCAGTGGACCCTGGCCAACGACGGCAACCTGAGCTATGGCGCCGTCGCCGCGATTCCCGAGCCTTCCGAGTACGCGCTGATGCTGGCTGGCCTTGGCATGCTCGGCTTCATGGCTCGCCGTCGCCTGAATAACCGCGCCTGAATATATAGGCCTGGTTGATTACCCCGGTGCTGCTCCCATGCTTTAGCACCGGGATTTTTATCCTGATAGTTTTTTTGCATTGTTCTTTTGCATTCTTTTCTCAACTTTTCTAAAGGATTATTTCCATGAAGATCAAGAAACTCGCCGCTGCCTGCGCCTTCGCCCTGGCTGGCGCTGCTGCTCCCGCTTTTGCTCTTGCCCCCTTTGACGCGCCAGAGCTGACCGTTTACCTCTCGGGCGCTTCGGCCCCGGATAACTTCCTCGAGCAGATCGCTACCGGCATGTTCGCCGGCGCCAAGGGGACTGACTGGTTTGCCTACGTCGACAATGGCGACGGCAAGCAGCAGCGCGCCTTTTTCGGCACGATGAAAACCACCGCCGTGGATTCAACCATTCCCTCTACGCTGTCGGGCAAGAAAGTGCTGTTCATCAAGCGTTCCACCGGCGGTTCGGTGTTCGGTGTGAACCCCGTCGCTCGCGGCGAGGCGCTGGCTGTGCTGAAGGTTGCCGCTGCGGATTGCGTTGCCACCACTGGCAGCTTTAACTACAAATGCCCGGTCGTTGGAACTGATCCTGGCGTTGGCACCCCCACGGGCGCTGAAATGGTGCCTGACTTCGGTGTTTCCGATGTCTCGCCCGCCATGTTCAAGGCACCCTTCAACGTCGAGTTCGGCGCGAGCCAGTTATCCCCCACTGAAGTGGCTGGCATGACGGTCAAGGGCGTGAATACCATCGCCATGGGCCTGGCGGTAACCAACGTCATTCCCGCCAGCACCTATATCAGCCGCGCCACCTACGGCGCCCTGCTCGCGGGTAACATTGGTGACTGGACGCAGGTCGACCCCTCGCTGGCGCCGACTGCCGGCACTCAGGTGCTGGTTTGCCGCCGCGTGCCCGGCTCGGGCACCCAGACCAGCTACAACTGGTTCTTCAACAACTTCCCCTGCGCCACTGGCTCGATCGCCGGCTCTGGCAACACCCAGCCGACGCGCATGAGTGATTCGGCCAGCGGCATTGTCTCCGGTTCGGGCACCTCGGCCGATCCATTCGTGATCGATCCGTCCCAAGGCTACACCGTGCTCGAGAACTCTTCCTCGGGCAACGTGGCTGACTGCATGGCCAAGGCATCTGGTGGCGGCGTGCATACCTTCAAGGATGAAGAAGGCAAGTCCTACAAAGCCGACTTCGGTACCGGCGGCTACGGCGCGATTGCCGTGCTCTCCGTGGATAGCCTGGGCAAGTCCTCGAACGCTGCCAATGGCTGGAGCTACCGTGCCATGGACGGCGCTGGCATGTACTACGACAGCGATGCGGGCACGGCGGTTGTCCCGGCTTCAACGGGTAACGGCGTGCATCCTTCCAAGGCTAACCTGATCGACGGCAAGTACGAGTTCGCGTCGGAAATCACCATGCAGTATCGCAACAGCCTCGCTGGCACGAAGAAAACCTTCGCGGACTTCTTTATCGCCCGCGCTGGCAGCCCAAGCTTCAATACCAATCCTTGGGTAGCTGCTTTGCCGCCGGAATACGATCCAACAACGACGGCTAACGTCGCCAAGGGTACGCGTTTTGGCAACATGTGCGCACCGTTGCAGCAGTTGTTCTAAGCCTGGTTCGGTAATAGCAGAACTGCCAAACCGCGGGGATGCTCCCGCTGTTTGGCAGGTGTTGGCAAGCCCCTCGTGTTTTTTTGCACGGGGGGCTTTTTTTTTGCGCTTCCGCGCCGTGCCAGTGTGCAGGGGGATTATCCATGGGCTGAAAGGACTATTTAATCGGCCTTGTGACACAAGCTTGTGTAATGTTGCCATGCAAAAATCGAGAATTCCCCATGCCTTGCTTTTTTGATCCCGACATGCGCCGTCTTCCTGTTTTTATTGCCTGCGTGCTGTTTGCGCCGTTCCTGTTTGCTGCCGATCAAGCCGTGCCGCGTCCGGTGCAGGCTTTTGACATCATGGAATACCGGATTGATGGCAATACAGTGTTGCCCGCGCTGGCGATCGAGCGGGCGGTTTATCCCTATTTAGGCCCCGGGCGGGCGCTGGGTGATGTGGAAAAGGCACGCGCAGCGCTGGAGCAGGCTTACCATGAAACCGGGTTTCTGACTGTGCTGGTGGAGATTCCCGAACAGAAAATCGAGGACGGCGTAGTAGTGCTGCGCGCGATCGAAGGGCGTGTGGAGCGCCTTAAAGTCAGCGATAACCGTTATTACTCACGCGGCGAGATTCGCGCCGCTGCCCCCGCGCTGGCGGCGGGTGAGGTGCCGTATTTTCCTGAAGTGCAAGCGCAGTTGGCGCAATTGTCGCGCACGCCGGACCGGCGCGTGACACCCTTGCTGCGCCCCGGCCGGGCGCCCGGCATGGTCGAAGCCGAGCTTAAAGTGGAAGACGCCCTGCCGCTGCACGGCTCGCTGGAGCTTAACAACAAGCAAAGCCCGGATACCAGCGCCCGGCGCCTGGAAGCCTCGCTGCGTTACGACAACTTGTGGCAAAAGCAGCACAGCATCGGCCTTTCATACCAGACGTCGCCCCTCAACCGCGATGAGGTCGAAGTGTTCACCGGCAACTATTCGCTGCCTTTGGGCTCAGCGACGCTCGCGCTTTATGCCGTGCGCTCGAACAGCGATCTGGCAACGGCGGCTGACAGCACGGTGATCGGCAAGGGCACCACCTGGGGCGCGCGCTTGATGCAGCCCTTGCCCGGTCGCGGCGCTTATCAGCACAGCCTGTCGGCGGGTTTCGATGTCAAGGATTTTGACGAGACCGCCAACCTGCTCGGCTCCGACACAACGAGCCGGCCGATTCGCTACATACCGTTTGGCGTGCAATATTCAGGGTTTGTGCAAGGGGAAGCCGCCCAGTGGCAATTCAATGTCGGGGCTAACTGGGCGCTGCGCGGCTTGTCTGACCGGCAGGTGGATTGCGATGGCGTGCTAGTCGATCAGTTCGCCTGCAAGCGGACGGGCGCGCGGTCCAATTTCGCCGTGCTGCGCGGCGATATTCAGCGTAACCAGCGCTTCGGTGGCGGCTGGAGTTTGCTGACTCGTGCCGATGCTCAGGCAGCCAGCCAGCCGTTGATTTCCAACGAGCAATTCTCCGCCGGCGGCGTTGATTCGGTACGCGGGTATCTGGATGCCGAGCGCCAGGGCGACGATGCCCTGCGCGCACGGGTGGAGCTGCAAACCCCGGTTTTGTTCAGCGAGAGTCGCCTTGACGCCAGCCTCATCGGGTTTGTTGATTGGGCGTCACTGCGCGTGCAGGAGCCTTTGCCGGAGCAGGAGTCGAGCTTCAAGCTGGGCAGCATCGGCTTTGGCTTGCGCTTGAAAGACCCTACCGGGTTGCGCTTTAGCCTGGATGTGGCGCGCGCGCTGTATGACGGTGCGGCGGCGAGCGATGGCGTATTGCGCACCGCCAAGGGTGACACGAGCATGCATGTGCGCTTTGGCTACGATTTTTAGTCGGGTTGTGTGTTTAGTTGTTGTCAGCACGTAACCCAAAGGAGTAACGGAACATGAACCACGGCATCTATCGGCTGATTTTTAATCGGGAGCGCGGCGCCTGGATGGCGGCCGCCGAGTTTGTGCGCGGCCACGGCAAGGGCGGGCGCGGCCGTAGTCGCGGTAGCCGGGTAGCCCGCCGCCGCGCGGCGCTGATGCTGCTGGCGGGTGTGCCCGTTATGACGATGGCTTCGCTGGATGCTGCTGCCGCGCCACGATTGCCAGCAGGTACGGTGCCGGTGCCGG
>JAUSQB010000080.1 GCA_030652715.1 Rugosibacter sp. | reverse complement strand
GCATACACCCAGCCGCCTTCGATCATGTGCTCCAGTTCCAGTTCAAACAAGGCCGGGTCGGTGTAGATGTTGCGCGCACCCAGCACAATATCGCCCGGGCCATTGACGACCACCCGGGTTTCCAGGTCGCCGAGTAACTGGCGCAGCTTGTCCTGCTTGAGTGCGTCAGCAGATAGGGGGGCATTCATGGTAGGTCTCCTCTCAGGTGTTTGTTTTTAAAAAAATCATGATTCATTTGACGTGCCCAATGACAATGCACGGCATGACTCTTTTTATTAGGGGAGAAAGTATAACTTATTGCCAATCGGCACGCTTATTTTCAGCTAGCACAAGCACCTGTTCTTCTGACCCTGCTATAAAATTCCGATGGCATTGTTCGACAGCACATTGAGCAGCAACAGACACCGCATTAAACAAAGGCAAGGACGTCCATGACGTCCACGCTACCCTGCCTCGCCCAAGCTCACCGACTCATGCCTAGAGTTTGCTTCGTAACCAGATCGCTTGGACGAGGTTTACCGCACATCCCGATCAAAGTAACCCACACAAAGGCCTTGGCCTATGTCAGCCTTGTCTGGTGGCTCGTTCGATCTCACTTTTAACAATGAACTGCATGCGCTGCGCCCATTCTCCAAGGATGTTGACATACAAGCCCTCATCCGCCCCATGCGTGCTGCTCATTTGTGCTTCAACGCCCAGTGCAGCGCCCTGTTCATTCGTGCCGTTAATCCAGCGCGAATGCCCACGAGAAAACTCGCTCCATGGTGCTGCTTTGGCTTGATAGCCCATCTGGCAATTGCGAAACTCGGCAATATCGTCGGGTGTTGCCATGCCGCTGGCATTAAAAAAATCTTCATACTGCCGCAACCGATGTTCACGGCTTTCGGCGCTTTCACCCTTGGGCGCAATACAGTAGGTTGTAACCTCTGTACGGTCCACCGCCAGCGGACGAAAAACACGAATCTGCGTACTGGCCTGATCCATCAGAAACACATTGGGCATGATCAGCAAATTGCGCGTTTTTTCTATCATCCATTGTGCACGCAGCGCACCATGACGCTCAAGGTGACCTTCACGCATCTCATAGCCCGGTCGCACTTGCGGATTCGGATAATTAAAATAAATCAGGCCGTGTCCATATTTGAAAGCCAAAAAACCACTATCGTTGAATATGCCTTTGGGGTTAACTGTCTTGGTGGTATTCCCGGATAAACCTTTCGCACGCCGCCCCACCGTCATGAAATAATTAGCGTGCGTTGTGGGCAGATGATACCCATCCAGGCCATTTTCAGCCTGCAACTTCCAGTTGCCCTGGTAGATGTAGGTGGTCTCGCCAGGCAACACCTCCAGCTCGCCCGTCGGGGATTGATCCGCCAGCAGATCAATAAACGTGGTCGAGCCGTTCAGGTATTCCTTCAAAGGCGGCACGTCCGCATTCAGGCTGACCCAGATAAAGCCTCGGTAGCTTTCCAGCCGGGCTACCGGGGGAAGCCCCAGGTGTTTGCGGTCAAAGCCCGGGGGATAACCGCCCTCCGCTTCGTCGGTGACGTTGATGAGCTCGCCTTGGGGGTTGTAGCACCAGCCGTGAAACATGCACAGGTGCACTTTCTGGTTGCCTTTGGTGTGGCGCACGACTTTGGCGCCTCGGTGGGCGCAGACATTCAGAAAACCGTGTACCTTGCCTTCGGCATCGCGGGTCAGGAGAACAGGTTGTCGGCCGACGTTGATGGTGAAGTAATCGTTGGCGTTGGGTATCTGGCTCTCATGCAGCGCATACACCCAGCCGCCTTCGATCATGTGCTCCAGTTCCAGTTCAAACAAGGCCGGGTCGGTGTAGATGTTGCGCGCACCCAGCACAATATCGCCCGGGCCATTGATGACCACCCGGGTTTCCAGGTCGCTGAGTAATTGACGCAGCTTGTCTTGCTTGAGTGCGTCAACAGATAGGGGGGCATTCATGGTAGGTCTCCTCTCAGGTGTTTGGCTGGAGAATGGTTAGGAGCACTTGCAATGAGCTCGGTTACCGTCTCCCCAGCGCCGACTTTTTATGCTGCCCACCCTGCGTCAATATTGGCTTTTTTCGCCAGTTCTTTTTCAGCCGGACTGGCAAATTCATTATCCCAGCGAGCCAAGTGCTTGCGCATCGCACGGTGCCACAGTGGTGGCACCAATGAGAGAAAGAAATACCCGATGGCACTCCCGACCAGTAGAACATCCTGATAGGCTGTCAGTTTCCAGTAGGGAACCGTGGGGTCCGTATGGTGCTGCGAATGGGTAACGATCTCAAAGGTCAATACGCGCGAGATGGGCCGCGTATGGTTCAAGGCATGGCGTTTCTCAATGGGTGAGCCGGGCACACGGTGCAAGCCATAATGCTGTACATAACTGAAAATCGTCACAATCGTGCCGCCTAGCAAAGCGGTCACCAACACAATCGACACACTGCGCCAGCCATCGGCAAGGTAAAAAACGCCCAGCAATGCAACCGCCCCCACCCATTGCCAGAAAACACGTGACTTGGTTGAGAACCAGACAGACTTTCCATAGCCTTTCATACGGCGGGCCTCCTGCGCAAAGCCGTTTGTGTGCACATAAACAAAAAGTCGCGGAATAAAGTGATAAACCGATTCACCACGATGCGGGGTATCCACATCCAAAGCGGATGAGGTTTCCACATGATGGCTTTTGTTATGTTCCAGCTCGATGTAATTGAACAAAAACAGGTTGGTAAATACAGCCCCCAGAATGCGCGAAACAGGTTCCGAGCGATGAAACATCTCATGCCCAATGGGCAAACCCACTGCCGCCGTAATGATGGCCATGGAAGTAATAGCGCCAATGATTTCCAGCGGTTCAGGATGGCGGCTGGTGAATATCCAATAAGCCACCCACAAAAACGTCAATGGAATAACCTGGACGAAGAGCATGAAAAGCGCTCCCAAAGCACCCATGCGCCGCGATGAAAAATCAAAGTCCATCAGCATGTCAGGTATGGCCATTACCGCAAACAGCGCCAAACCCGTCCACACCCACAGCCCCCCGGCAAGCACGCCAAATCCGGTTAGAGTCAGTACAGCCGATGGCAGCAAGTATTTCAGGTAATCCATGACTTCCTCCTTTTTTTCTTCCCTGTTTTTTGTTTTTTTACAGAATAAACAGCAGATTTTTCCCGCGCACAAAACGCTCCTCAAAATTGATCACACGCTGCAATAGCCTTAATTTTCCATCCGTACCACGCCGCAGGATATCCTCTCGGCCATAGGCATAACTCATTTGCTCATAGACCATCCGATTGCGCGTGACCATGCAGTTTGAATAAACCCGATACTCGCCTGCCCGCTCACCTTCAAACCCTTCAATGTTGCCCACGATGCGCCGTAGCCGGTTGGGTGGATCGGCAACCCATTGCGTGCCTGTTTCGCGCAATCCAATGCGGTGATCCAGATCAGCGTAGTTATCGTCAAAGAAATACACTTCCTTGTCGCCACTGCCCCGGGTATCTTTACGGTAGCGCAACTGTCGGCTGAACACTTGATATTTAATCTCGGCATCAACCATCGTTTCCAGCCACTCGCGCTCTTGCTCCGTATCAATCAGGCGTGCCTCGCGAAATAAAAACCGTTCAATCTCATCCCGTACTTCGCGAGTGACTTCTCGCTCATTATTATGATTTGTCAAAATGCACTCCTCTTTTTTGGGCTTGAACCGCCGCAGCCAACGACAGCACCCAACTAGCGCTCAAGATGGACTTTTTTCCACTTTGATGAATTAGCACGCAGCTCATCCCAACTCTCAGCCACGAGCATTTCCTGGTAATAGCGATAGAACCCGCGGTGGGAAAGCTCATTGATCATCGCATCGCTCACCACCCCTGGCATGACTGCATCTTCGCGTTCGCGGCCCAGGCCCATTTGGGCATTCAGTGTGCCACGGCGCGTCACCAAACCATCATTCGATTGCGTCATCGATTCCATATTGTCGGCGTCCTCAGATTCGAGCATGCCCGCCGTGCCGAATGTTTGATTCATGTTTCTGGCGATAATCCGCTTCAACTCTTCGGGCATATCTTTTTCGACCCATGTCCACGTCAAGGCTTCAATCGCGCCCGGGCCGCGTGGCAACCAAACCTTGAAGGTATTGGGACCAACCAGAAACGAATTGTTGGGGAAAATCGTGCCATCCCAGGCAGAGTTGTAAAGCTTGGCACGCGCTTCGCCCAGGCGCTCTGCCACCTTCGGCGTCTGCGCGGCAAGCCACGCTCCCAGCATCTCGTTTTCGCGCGCCGTCGTATAAAGCCCGCCACGACCACCATAAGTAATCGCCGCACCATGCCCGCCCCGGCTCGTGAAATGCATGCCCATCACTTCTGCTGGCGCGGGCAGCGACGCATTACCCTGCAACGCCATCAGCGGGGACTGGGAAAACAACACCTGGGTTGATGACGCATGCGTCCAGCCCACGTGATACATATCACCAATGAAATTCTCGCTCGGGGTTTTCCAGTTGCAATAAAGAATCGAGCGGCTGGGTGGGCCGATCAATTCCGTGCCGCCCGGCGCGCCCATCCACGCTTCGAGATACCAGGCCGCTTCACCCAAAAACTCACGCAAAGAGGGTGCTGCTGGATCAAAACATCCATAGATAAAACCGCAAAAATTATCCACCAGCGCGACCTCTACCAGACCATGCGTGGATTTATCGAGCTGATTGTTATAAACCTCTTTTTCCAAAGGCACGCCTTGCAGTGAGCCATCGATACCATAAGCCCATCCATGGTAGCTGCACACAAAGCTGCGCGTATTACCCGCTTCGGCAGCGCAAACCCGCGCACCACGATGCGAGCACGAATTGACAAACGCGCGCACCTTGCCATTCTGCTGGCGCACGACGATGACATTATCCTGGCCCATCTTGGTGGTAATGTAATCGCCCGTATTGGGGATCAAGCTTTCGTGCGTCAAAAACAACCAGCAGCGCGCAAAAATGCGCTCCATTTCCAGATCATAAATAGCTTGATCATGAAAAATCCGCCGACTTTGAATCCCGTCTTTCGTATTGATCAGCTTGCTGACATCAAGCATGCGCCGCCTCTTTTGGAAAATTAACCGGAAACAATCAATCCGCCAGACCTAGCGCCTTAAGACCAGCCTGTGCGCAGGCAACATCTTCATCTTCCTGCGCGCCGGATACGCCAATACCGCCAATCACCTGGCCATCCACAATAATCGGCAAGCCGCCACCAAAGGCGGTAAATCGCGGGCGCAGCGGCACGCCTTGTTGCACAGCC
>JAUSQB010000079.1 GCA_030652715.1 Rugosibacter sp. | reverse complement strand
ATGCCGGTGTTCGGCACCATGGCGGCCCGATTCAATGATGATGGCGTTACCGCTCTCTATCAGGCGCTGATTCCGCGTCTGATGAAGCATGGCTTGGCGCTTGGCTCCAGCGTGTTGCCCGCAGTGGCGGTGAAAAACTCTTCTGTCAGCCGGGCGATTGTGCCGCCGGAGCGCGTGCGCTACCTGGCAGAAATTGCGGAGTGCGTGCGCGGCTATCACCAGCATGTGAAAGCGCAAGCGCAGGTTGCCCGCGAGCGGCAGGCATTAACCACGGCGAAAAAGATTTTTGTGCAGCACCAGAAAAATGCGACAGATTTTGATGCGTTGATTGCATCGAAAGACAGCCAGCTCACGCAAGAATCCCGCGCAGTACTGGCTGCTTGGCCGCAAACCCAAGCGGCTTATGCGGGTGACGAATTCGTGGTGAAAATTCGCGGCACAGAAAAACGCACGCCCCTGGTGAGCGAGTCACTCTCTGGCACGCGAATTCGCAAAGTGGCGCTGCCAAGGTTTGAGGATGAAGGCGAGTTGCTCAAGTTTTTGCTGCGTGAAAATGTGCCCGGTGAATTTCCGTATACCGCCGGCGTGTTTGCCTTCAAGCGGGAAAACGAAGACCCGACACGCATGTTCGCAGGCGAAGGCGATGCGTTTCGCACGAACCGCCGCTTTCACCGGCTATCAGACGGCATGCCTGCCAAACGCTTGTCCACGGCGTTTGATTCGGTCACGCTGTATGGCTGCGACCCGGATTTGCGCCCGGACATTTACGGCAAAGTCGGTAATTCCGGCGTTTCTATTGCGACGCTGGATGATTTGAAAGTGCTGTATTCAGGATTTGATCTGTGCGATCCGGCAACCTCGGTGTCGATGACGATTAACGGCCCGGCGCCGATGATACTGGCGATGTTTTTGAATGCGGCGATAGACCAGCAGGCAGATAAATTCCGCGAGAGCCATGGCCGGGAGCCTGACGCGGATGAAGCACAGGCATTGCGCGAGTTTGCCCTGGCTAATGTGCGCGGCACAGTGCAGGCCGATATCTTGAAAGAAGATCAGGGGCAGAATACCTGCATTTTTTCGACAGAATTTGCGCTCAAGATGATGGGCGATATTCAGGCGTATTTTGTCGAACACCAAGTGCGCAATTTTTATTCGGTATCCATTTCCGGCTATCACATTGCCGAGGCGGGGGCGAATCCGATTACCCAGTTGGCATTTACCTTGGCCAACGGATTTACCTTTGTCGAGGCGTATCTGGCGCGCGGCATGTCCATTGACGAGTTTGCACCGAATTTGAGTTTCTTTTTCAGCAATGGCATGGATCCGGAGTATGCCGTCATCGGCCGTGTCGCTCGTCGTATCTGGGCGGTGGCAATGAAAAATCGGTATGGCGCGAATGAGCGTAGCCAGAAGATGAAGTATCACATCCAGACTTCCGGCCGCTCGCTACATGCGCAGGAAATGGATTTCAACGATATTCGCACCACGCTGCAGGCACTGATTGCCATTTATGACAATTGCAACAGCCTGCATACCAATGCTTACGACGAAGCCATAACAACACCTACCGAAGCCTCGGTGCGCCGGGCGATGGCGATACAGCTGATCATCAACCGCGAATGGGGGCTGGCGAAAAACGAGAACCCGAATCAGGGCGCTTTTATCATCGACGAATTGACTGATCTGGTAGAAGAGGCGGTGCTAAAAGAGTTTGAAGCCATTGCTTCACGCGGCGGTGTGCTAGGTGCTATGGAAACGGGCTATCAGCGCGGCAAGATTCAAGAAGAGTCGATGGTCTATGAGCATCGCAAGCATGATGGTTCTTACCCGATTATTGGCGTTAACACGTTTCTTAATCCCCATGCGGATGGTGCGCAAGGTGAGATCGAGCTGGCGCGGTCCACTGAAGATGAAAAGCAGTCGCAGTTGCAGCGCTTGGCCGCGTTTCATGCGCTGCATGCAGAGTCGTCCCACGCGTGGATTGCGCGGTTGCGTGAGGCGGTGATCAAGGATGACAACGTGTTCGAGACGATCATGGGGGCAGTTCGCCATTGTTCGCTCGGACAAATTTCAAATGCGCTGTATGAGGTTGGTGGTCAATATCGACGCAATATGTAAGCCACCTGCCAACAAGTTTAATTTACGAAAAGGTAACAAGAAATGACGATCAAAAAAGTGGGCATTATCGGTGCCGGAACCATGGGCAATGGCATCGCGCAGACTTGCGCGATGTCAGGCTTTGCCACGGTGATGCTGGATATCAACGAGGCAGCGATACAAAAAGGCTTGGCAACCATTACGAACAGCCTGGATCGCCTGATCAAGAAAGAAAAAATCAGCGAAGAGCAAAAAGCGGCTGCACTGGCCCGCATCAAGACAACCAGTGATATGGCTGATATGAGCGGCGTCGATATCGTGATTGAAGCGGCGACAGAGAACGAGGGCTTGAAGCTCAAGATCATCAAGGAGGTGGAGCGTGTGATCGGCCCCAATGCGATCATTGCCAGCAATACCTCCTCTATCTCGATTACCCATATGGCCGCAGCAACGGCGCGCCCGGATAGATTTGTCGGTTTGCATTTCTTCAACCCGGTGCCGGTGATGACTTTGGTGGAAATCATTCGCGGCTTGCAAACCTCGGATGAAACCCATGCGAGTGTCGAGGCTCTGGCGCAGGCGCTGGGCAAGTATCCCATCACGGTTAAAAATAATCCCGGTTTCGTCGTCAATCGTATTCTTTGTCCCATGATCAATGAAGCCATTTTTGTCTTCTCGGAAGGCTTGGCATCAGCTGAAGCGATTGATGAAGGCATGAAGCTCGGCTGTAACCATCCGATTGGCCCTTTGGCCTTGGCGGACATGGTCGGGCTGGATACGCTGCTTGCCGTGATGCAGGTTTTCTACGAAGGGTTTGACGATTCGAAATATCGTCCGGCGCCTTTGCTCAAGGAAATGGTCGGTGCGGGCTATTTGGGCCGCAAGAGCGGGCGTGGGTTCTACACCTATCGCTGATGCGATGAAAGTCGGCTCTGACGAGACGGCGCGCGGCCCGCTGGCTGGCCTGCGTGTGCTTGACCTGACTCGGTTGCTACCGGGTCCGATGGCGACATTGCATCTGGCAAATCAGGGCGCAGAGGTTATCAAGATTGAAGACACGGGGCTGGGCGACTATGCGCGCACTTTTGGCCCCGGGGCGAGCCAAGCGAACGCAGAAGGACAAGACAGCCCTTTTTTTCGCATGTTGAATCGCAACAAGCAAAGTCTGCGCCTCGATCTCAAGCAGCCCGCAGGTGTGCAGGCCTTTTTGCGCTTGGCTGCAGAAGCCGATGTTATTTTTGAAAGCTTTCGCCCCGGTGTGGTTGATCGCCTGGGTGTCGGTTATGCAGCCGTGCGCGCGATTAATCCGCAGATTGTGTATTGCTCAATTACGGGATACGGGCAAACCGGGCCGTGGGCGCACTATGCCGGGCATGATCTCAATTACATCGCGATGACGGGTTTGCTTGAACAAAATGGCACACCGGGGAGCGCTCCTGCCATCCCTGATTTTCAGATTGGCGATTTGCTCGGGGGGAGCCTCACTGCTTTGGTCGGCGTGCTGACTGCGGTGATCGGTGCTAAAGCCACGGGTCAAGGATGCCACGTGGATGTGGCCATGGCGGATGCGATATTGGCGCATTCGGTATTTCCTTTACTGGCGACGCAAACTGCTGAAGGATTAGCGCCTCGCGGTGAAGGCGAAATGACAGGCGCATCACCCGGGTATGGAGTATATGCAACGGCGGATGATCGTTATCTCGCGGTCGGTGCGATTGAGTCCAAGTTCTGGCAAACGCTGTGCGTCGCAGTGGGCTTACCTGCACTGGCAAAGTTGGATATGACCAATGCAGCAGAAATGAAGCATGCCCGTGAAGCGCTGGCGGCAGTGATCAAGGCACAACCGCTTGCGTACTGGGAAAAAACGCTGGTTCCGCTGGATTGCTGTGTCACGCCGGTATTGCGGCCAGATGAAGCGGTGAAGCATCCGCAGTTTGTTGCCCGGCAAATCGTTGTGGATGAGGGCGGGTTAAGACAAAACGCCCCGCCCTTTAAGTTGTCGCACTGGCCGCCAACTGACATGCGTCCCGCAGTCGCAGCAGGGGCAGATAGCGCGGCTGTGCTGCAAGCGGTAGGCTATTCTGCCGATGACATTGAAACCCTGCGCCGTGACGGGGTGATTTAGCGTGGCCTGACTTTTAGCTGCGCTTGTGCTGCCTGGGCTTTGTCGCGGGTTTGGCAGCGGGTTGGGCAGATGCGTGCGCTGTACCAGTTGCGGGCGCTGAGCTGGCGGAGGCGGACGAAGCAACAGCCGACGGCATCAGATTCCATGGCCAAAGGGCTGATAGATTCGGATTGGCAAATGGATTTTCACCGAGTTTTTCACTAAGCTCCGCTGACCCGGCAGACTGGCGGATCGCTTGCAGCGCCGTTAGCGTGGCGCGCTGAACTTCAAGCCCTTGAATGGTCATCTGCAACATGCCGAGATTGGTTTTCAGCCAGCCCTCAACCGCTTTGAGGTCGGTGATGCGTTTTTCCAGTTCATCCGTATCCAGCGTTGGCGTCACCAGTCCTGGCAGCGGCATGCCCGTGCTGCCCCAGAGTGACTTTAAAAATTCCATCGGATCAGTTGGATTACCAGATTGCCCGCTCATAAGATTTCTCCTTGGGTGTGATGTGCCATCTTACCGTAGCGTGCAGGCGGTGGAGGATAGGGCATGAAAAGTCGGCGCTGATGATACGGCGCGAAGCAAATTCATTGCGCGGATGGCAGAATCTTCCCTGGATTGAGAATGTCGTTCGGGTCTAACGCCTGTTTGATTGCGCGCATGACATCAATCGCCACCACGCCGTGCTCGGGGATGAGATAGTCGCGCTTGCCCAGCCCAATGCCGTGTTCGCCGGTCGATGTGCCATCCATGCGGATCGCGCGATGCGCCAGGCGGGCGGCGAAGTCGTGCGCGCGGGTGATTTCATCCGGATTATTCGGGTCGATGAGCAATACAACGTGAAAGTTTCCGTCGCCAACATGGCCGGCAATGGGGCTGGGAAGATTGGTCGTTGCAATGTCCTCAATTGTCTCGGCAATGCATTCGGCCAGCCGAGAGATAGGCACGCAAACATCGGTGGATAAAGCCCTCGCCCCGGGTTTCAAGCCCAGTGCTGCCCAGAGCGCGTCGTGTCGGGCCTGCCACAGACGGCTGCGGTCTTCAGGGCGGGTGGCCCAATCAAAATCATTGCCACCGTGCGTTTTGGCAATGTCTGCCACCAGCGTTGTCTGTTCCTGCACGCTAGCGGGGGAGCCATGAAACTCGAAAAACAGCGTGGGTTCTTCTCGCAGGCTTGTTTTGCTATAGCGGTTGAGCGCTGAAATGGCTAACGAATCGAGCAATTCCATGCGGGCGACGGGCACGCCTGTTTGTATCGTCTGAATCACCGTATTGACGGCAGCCGCAATGCTGGGGAAGGTGCACACCGCACTGGTAATAGCTTCTGGCAAGGGATGCAAACGTACAGTGAGCTCGGTGATAATGCCCAAAGTGCCTTCAGAGCCAACCATCAGACGGGTCAAGTCGTAGCCTGCGGAAGATTTGCGTGCGCGGCCACCTGTTTTGAGTATGCGTCCGTCAGCCAGCACCACGGTCATCCCCAGCACGTTCTCACGCATGGTGCCGTAGCGCAC
>JAUSQB010000074.1 GCA_030652715.1 Rugosibacter sp. | reverse complement strand
AAAAGTCGGCGCTGGCGATACGGCGCAAGAGTGTGCGATAGATCGCATGGTAGACTTGGCGGCAATATTTCCAGTCGTTTACCTGCATTCAAGGCCATTTATAAATCATGTCCGGCAATAGTTTTGGTTCCCTTTTTTGCGTCACGTCGTTTGGCGAATCGCATGGCCCTGCGCTGGGGTGCGTGATCGACGGTTGTCCGCCAGGCCTTGAAATTACTGCGGCCGAAATCCAGGTGGAACTGGATCGACGCAAGCCTGGGATGTCGCGGCATGTCACGCAACGCCGTGAATCAGATACGGTGGAAATATTGTCTGGGGTGTTCGAAGGGCGCACGACAGGTACCCCGATCGCCTTGCTAATTCGCAATGAAGATCAGCGCAGCAAGGATTACGGCAATATCGCCACAACCTTTCGCCCTGGCCATGCGGATTACACCTATTGGCAAAAATACGGTATCCGCGATTATCGTGGCGGCGGTCGTTCGTCGGCGCGCGAGACGGCGGTGCGGGTTGCTGCCGGGGCTGTCGCGCGCAAATGGTTGCTGCAGCGCTATGGTGTCAGCGTGCGCGGCTGGATGGCGCAATTAGGTGACATTGAGATTCCCTGGCACGACGAAGCCGCGATTGATGGCAATCCATTTTTTGCGCCCAATGCAGCCATGGTGCCGCAACTGGAAGATTACATGGATGCTTTGCGCAAGTCGGGCGATTCGGTGGGTGCAAAGATTACCGTGATTGCGCGCGGCGTGCCCGTGGGTTGGGGCGATCCTGTCTATGGCCGTCTGGATGCTGACATTGCGTACGCCATGATGGGCATCAACGCGGTGAAAGCCGTAGAAATTGGCGCAGGCTTTGACGTCGTGACGCAAAAGGGCAGCCAGCATGGGGATGAGTTAACGCCCGATGGTTTTCTCACTAATCATGCCGGCGGCGTATTAGGCGGTATTTCAACCGGTCAGGATGTGCTGGTGAATATGGCAGTCAAACCAACCTCCAGCTTGCGTTTGCCCCGCCGGTCAATTGACTTGGCAGGGCAGCCCGTCATGGTTGAAACACATGGTCGTCATGATCCGTGCGTTGGCATTCGCGCAACCCCCATTGCCGAAGCGATGCTCGCCCTCGTGCTGATCAATGCTGCCTTGCATCACCGTGCGCAGTGCGCCGATGTGAGCTGTCCGACGCCAAAAATTCCGGCGCAGGCTGGTCACGGATCAGCAAAAACTTGATCAAGCATCGTGGGTGAAAGACCCGCGAGCGCGCCTATGAATCAATCCCGCCGCCTGTCAGCATGGTACTTTTGGTACTTTGCTTTTGTGGGTGTCTTTCAGCCCTATTTCAGCCTGTATTTGCAGTCCATTGCGATGTCTGCCGGGCGTATTGCGGTATTGATGTCCTTGGGCCAACTGATCCGTCTTGTGGCCCCGTTGTTCTGGGGTTGGCTGGCAGACCATGCGGGCCAGCGGATAAAAATAGTGGTCATGTCTACTGGGGCTGCGCTGGCCAGTTTTTCTGCGGTCTTTTTGACTCAAGATTTTCTTGGCTTATTGTTGATTCTGACCGTTCTGCATTTCTTCTGGAGTGCTTCTCTGCCGTTGGTTGAGGCATTGACACTCGCGCATCTGACAGATCACCCGGAGCGTTATGGGCGCATCCGGCTATGGGGTTCGGTGGGGTTCATTTTTGCTGTACTGGGCATGGGGTGGCTGCTGGATATCGTGCCGATAACCGTATTGCTGTGGGTTAGCTGGGCATTGTTGTTAGGCACTGTCTTCAGTGCCTTGCTGCTGAAAGAAGCGGTTCCTGGGGCAATCCACGCAGTGTTTTCCTTGCGGGTGGTGCTGAGCCAGCCGAAGGTAGTGTTTTTGCTGATTGCCGGATTATTCATGATTGCGGCACACGGCACCTTGTATGTTTTTTATTCGATTCATCTGGTGGCGCATGGCTATGGCAAAACGATGGTGGGTTTGTTGTGGACGCTGGGTGTAGTGGCCGAAATTATTGTGTTTCTGATAATGCCGCGCATCGCACAGCGAATATCTTTAAGGCATCTGTTGCTGATTTGCTTTGCTTTGGCTGTTTTGCGTTTTATGCTCATTGGCTGGCAGGTGGAGAGTTTGCTCTGGTTGCTTTTCGCCCAGTGTCTGCATGGTGCAACCTTTGGTGTACACCACGTGGCGACGGTGGCGGCGCTTAACCGATGGTTTTCTTCAGGCCAGCAGGCCAGGGCGCAGGCAATTTATGGCAGTGTGGCTTACGGTGTGGGTGGATTAAGCGGTGGATTGCTTGCAGGTGCATTATGGGAAAGTGCCGGGTCGGCAATGACATTTAGCGTGTCCGCCCTGTTGGCCTTCATTGGGTTTTGCTTGGTCTGGTATGGCGTTCCGGCTAGTTCAGACAAGTCGGTTGTGCGATAATTAGCCATTCTGAAACATCTTTTAAATCATGTCTAAAACGCTTTACGACAAACTTTGGGAGAGCCACGTAGTCCACGCGGAAGCGGATGGGACTGCGCTGCTTTATATTGATCGCCATTTGGTGCATGAGGTCACGAGCCCGCAGGCGTTTGAAGGGTTAAAGCTTGCCGGTCGCAAGCCCTGGCGTATTTCATCCATTGTGGCAACGGCAGATCACAATACGCCAACCGACCACTGGGAGAAGGGGATTCAAGATCCGATTTCGCGACAGCAGGTGGAAACGCTTGACGCCAACATTCATGAAGTAGGCGCGTTGGCGTATTTTCCATTCAAGGATAAGCGCCAGGGCATTGTGCATGTGATTGGCCCTGAGCAAGGTGCTACGCTACCCGGCATGACGGTGGTATGCGGGGATTCGCACACCTCGACGCACGGTGCATTCGCTTGCCTGGCGCACGGCATTGGCACCTCAGAAGTGGAACATGTGCTGGCAACGCAATGCCTGTTGCAGAAAAAGTCAAAGACGATGCTGGTCAAGATTGAAGGAAAAGTCGGCGCTGGCGTGACGGCGAAAGATATTGTTTTGGCCTTGATCGGCAAGATTGGTACGGCAGGCGGGACGGGTTATGCCATTGAATTTGGCGGGTCTGCGATACGTGCGTTGTCGATGGAAGGACGCATGACGGTTTGCAATATGGCTATCGAGGCGGGCGCACGGGTAGGTTTTGTTGCTGTGGATGAAACGACGATTGAATACCTTAAGGGGCGCACTTTTGCTCCCAAAGCAGCGGATTGGGAAAAAGCAACTGCCTATTGGCGCACGTTGGTTTCGGATGTGGATGCGACATTTGATGTGATTGTGGAACTCGATGCGAGTGAAATTGCGCCCCAGGTGACCTGGGGTACATCGCCTGAGATGGTGGCAAGTATTGAAGGAAATGTCCCGGCACCAGAGGATTTCAGTGACCCGGTGAAACAGGAAGGTGTTGCGCGCGCGCTTGAATATATGGGGTTAGTGCCGCACACCCCTATCAATCAGATCGCGATTGATAAAGTGTTCATTGGCTCGTGCACGAATTCACGCATTGAAGATTT
>JAUSQB010000072.1 GCA_030652715.1 Rugosibacter sp. | reverse complement strand
GCGGCAGCCATCCTCGCGGCCAAGGATCCGCAAGCTGCCCTGAACCAGCACGAACAACAGCATGCCAAGGGCGGTGCCAAACCCCTGAGCCAAGTGCCTGAAAAAATCCGTGCGCAGCTCGACGCCAACCAGAAATTGATGCAGCAATTAGGCTCCTCTGCCACCCCGACCATCTTCTACAAGGACGCCAGCGGTAATCTGCAAAAGAGGCAGGGTGCGCCATCGGCAGAGACGCTGACCAATATTCTTGGCCCGCGTTGAGCTTGTAACTGGTGGTTTAGCGACTTGCTGGGCTACCATGAGCTTGGAACGTCCTCAGGGCACTCCTTTAATAACGCCAGCAAGTGTGTTCTTCAAGCCTCTGAGTGTTGTCCATGGTAATGACATATGATGAATCTCATTTATCGCCTCTTAATTTAAAAGGTGAGGCTGTAGCCCCGCGATTTTGAAAACTGCCATCGTACTCAGGCCGATGGGGTGCTGCGCCGTGAGCTGTTAGCTATCCTTACGCATGAGTAATCACCGTGCCACCAGCGCTAGTGCTGTGTTTTCTCTGCACTACCTTCATGTCGCCTTGCGGAAATTTTTCCAGTTCACTCATTTCGCGAAACAGTTCACGATAATTTCGGCGTCAACGGTGTGCTGAGCCTCACATCGTATACTGGCGGATCAACAAATTGCCGCAATCGACTGTAAGGAGACCACGATGACAACTGCAACGAAAACTAATGAAAAATTATTTGCCCCGCCAGAGGGCGCACTTGAGTTGCGCGTGGTGCCGATGCCGTCTGACGTGAATGGCGGTGGCGATATTTTTGGTGGCTGGGTGATGGCGCAAGTCGATATCGCGGGTGGGTTTGCCGCGCAACGCCGCGCTCGCGGGCGGGTGGCGACTGTGGCGGTGACTTCGTTTATTTTCAAGCAGCCAATTTCCGTGGGCGACCAGGTGAGCTTTTATACGCAGATTATTCGCGTCGGGAAAACGTCCATCGCCGTGGATGTCCAGGTATTTGCCGAACGCCATCCCGAAGATCCGGTGATCGTCAAAGTAACCGAAGCGCAACTGGTGTATGTTGCGCTCAATGCCGATGGCAGCAAGCGCCTCGTGCCAACCGAGCCGATGGTGGCTGCACTCACTCGCGCTTAGTTTTTTCTGGTTTCATCCCTGGCTGATTTCTCGTTACCCATGCGCCCCTCTTCCATTGCATTGCCTGTCCCCGCAACGGGCACGCGTCACGATTGGCAAACCATTAAAACGCTGCTGCCTTATCTGTGGGCGTGGAAGGCGCGGGTGATTTTTGCACTGAGCTGTTTGCTTATTGCCAAGCTTGCCAACATTGCGGTGCCGCTGGTGTTCAAAGACATCATCGATTCTTTTACCTTGCCGCGCGAACAGGCTTTTTTGCTGGTACCGGTCGGCCTGCTCGCGGCCTACGGTGCGCTGCGTTTTTCCACTGCGCTGTTTACCGAGCTGCGCGAGATTCTTTTCGCCCGCGTCACGCAACAGGCGGTACGCAACATTGCCCTGCAAGTATTCGAGCATCTGCACGCGCTCTCATTGCGCTTTCATCTGGAGCGGCAAACGGGAGGGCTCACGCGAGATGTCGAACGTGGTACGCGCTCGATCAGTTCGCTCATCAGCTACACGCTATATTCCATCCTGCCAACGCTCGTTGAAATTGCGCTGGTGCTGGGCATTTTGCTCTATCGCTACACGTGGGATTTCGGCCTCATCACGTTTATCACTCTGAGTGCTTATGTCATCTTCACCGTGGTGGTCAGCGACTGGCGCACGCATCTGCGGCGCGCGGTGAATGAGCTGGATTCCGCCGCCAATATACGCGCGGTCGATAGCCTGATTAATTTCGAGACGGTCAAGTATTTCAACAACGAAGCCTGGGAGCGCACGCGCTACGACGAGCAGTTGAAAAAATGGGAAGCCGCGCAGATCAAGAGCCAGATTTCGCTCTCCTGGCTTAACTTGGGCCAGTCGATCATCATTGCCGCAGGTGTCAGTTTGATGATGTGGCGTGCGGCAGACGGCGTGGCCGCCGGGCGCATGACGGTGGGCGACATCGTGCTGGTGAATGCTTTTCTGATTCAGCTCTACATGCCGCTTAACCACCTGGGTGTGCTCTACCGCGAAATTCGCCAGGCGCTCACCGATATCGAGCGCATGTTCTCGTTGCTCGACACCAACCGCGAAGTGCGCGACGCGGCGGATGCACGGCCGCTGTTTAACGAGTTTGCGGAGGGCAAGATGGCCGCCTGCGCTATTGAATTTGATCATGTCAATTTCAGTTACGACCCGGCGCGGCAGATTTTGTTTGATGTATCGTTAAAAGTCGGCGCTGGCAAGACGGTGGCCGTGGTGGGCCATAGCGGTTCGGGCAAGTCCACGCTCGCCCGTTTGCTGTTTCGTTT
>JAUSQB010000066.1 GCA_030652715.1 Rugosibacter sp. | reverse complement strand
TCGCCCATGGTGTGGCTGATATCAAAGCATTCGATGCGACGCGGCAGCTCGGGCAATTCCAGCGCCTCCTGCAGCGCGGCAAGGCGGCTGCCGGAGCGCGTTTTGGCCTGCTTGTGCGAGGTCATCGCCAGCCGCGCATTGTGCTCGGCCATTTCCAGCCAGGCGCGTTCCATTTCGTTTTTCGGCGTCCCTGTTTGCAAACCCGGCAGCCCCTCCGGCAAGTCATCCAGCGGCCAGTGGCTGAGGATGATGCGTGTCGGCGGCAGTTTATCGGCATAGTGCTGTTCCACAAAAGCCGCCAGGACTTCACTCGCCTCGACGACGCCCGTGGCGTGCGGAAAATAGGCGCGGTCGCCCAGATGCAAACCGCCGCGCACCATGGCCAGGTTCACGCACGGTTCGCCGTGTTCCACCACGGCAGCGATGATATCGACATCCGCTTCGCGCGTTGAGCTGACATATTGCCGATGCAGCACGGCTTGCAAGGATTTGATCTGGTCGCGCAACATCGCCGCGTCTTCAAACTTGAGTTGCTCAGCTGCCTCGCTCATGCGCGCGCTGAGATTGTTGATGACTTCAGAATGCTTGCCACGCAAAAACAGCTCTGCCAGACGCACGTCCGCTGAATAATCCTCGGCCGAGATCAAGCCCACGCAGGGCGCTTTGCAGCGCTGGATCTGATGCAGCAAACAAGGCCGGGAGCGATGCGCAAACACCGCTTCTTCACAGGTGCGCAGCAAGAAGGCTTTCTGCACCAGCTGGATGCTTTCACGCACCGCCAGCGCATTGGGAAACGGCCCGAAGTAACGCGATTTTTTATCAAAGCTGCCGCGATGGTAGAACAGCCGGGGAAACGTGCCGCCCGACAGCCCGATGTAGGGGTAGGACTTGTCGTCGCGAAACAGGATGTTGTATTTCGGCGCAAGCTTCTTGATCAGCGTGTTTTCCAGAATCAACGCCTCGGCTTCCGAGCGCGTGGCCGTCACTTCCATCTGCGCGACTTGTTGCAGCATCAGCGCAATGCGCGGGCTGTGGCCGGTTTTCTGAAAATAGGATGACACGCGACGCTTGAGGTTTTTCGCCTTGCCGACATACAGCACGCCGCCGCTTTCATCGAGCATGCGATACACGCCCGGCGCATCGGTCAGCGTGACGAGGAAACTGCGGCTGTCAAAGCTCGTTGCGGATGAGAGTGAAGGCATGCGAAAAGTCGGCGCTGGTGAGACGGCGGGTTTGCGTGTTGTAACGGCTGCAATGATAACTGTCGATGAGCACGCGGCCATCCGGCAGCACGTGGCGCGCGGCGTGGGCAAAAGCAAAGGCCGACTGCTTGAGCCCGGCGGCCATCAGCACGGCCTTGTGCGCCACCAGCCCCAAGGCGAGGATCACGCGTACTTCAGGCGCAGCGGCAAACTCGTCTGCCAGCCAGCGATTGCAGGTTTTTATCTCGCTCGTTTCCGGCTTGTTTTGCGGCGGCAAACATTTCACGGCATTGGTGATACGGCAATCGATCAATTGCAGCCCGTCATCCGCCGAGACAGACACCGGCTGCGACGCGAAGCCAAACGCATGCAGGGTTTCATACAGCAAAATGCCCGCATAGTCGCCCGTAAATGGTCGGCCACTGCGGTTGGCGCCATGCATGCCGGGCGCAAGACCCACGATCAGCAGGCGCGCCTTGGGGTCGCCAAAGGGCAACACCGGCCGCGCGTGATAATCCGAATGATTGCTGCGCACATCCGCCAGAAAATTTGCCAGGCGCGGGCATTCGGTACAGTGTAAAAGTGGCTTTGCACTTCCTTCGGTCGAGTTCATTCGGATAGGATACCGCCTCTTATGCTGAACACGCTATCTCCCGGCCCTGCTTTCCGCCCTGTTCACTGCGATATTTTTTGCGTGGTCATCGATAACTATGGTGACGCCGGTGTGTGCTGGCGTCTTGCCCGGCAACTGGCCGAAGAATACGGCTGGCAAGTGCGGCTGTATATCGACAACCCGGCGCCGCTGGCTCTGCTGGCCCCTGATCACGCGCAAAGCCCCGTCACCGTTGTGCCCTGGACGCACGCTGTGCTGCCCCCTACGTTGTCCCCTGTGCCGTCCGATGCACCACACGACAGCCCGGCCGACGTAGTCATCGAAGCCTTTGCCTGTACGCTGCCGGAGGTGTACGTCGCCGCCATGGCGCGGCGCGAGAAAAAACCCGTGTGGCTCAATCTTGACTATCTCTCGGCCGAAGACTGGGTGGGCGAAATGCATGGCTTGCCTTCGCCACATCCACGCCTGCCGCTGGTGAAACATTTTTTCTTCCCCGGGTTCGATGAACGCAGCGGCGGCTTGCTGCGCGAAGCCGATTACGATGCGCGTCGACTAGCCTTCGATGCCGCCGCTTTTCGTGCCGAGTTCGGCTTGCCGGAAAAAATGGCGGACGAGCTAACGATCTCGCTATTCAGCTATCCCGCCGCGCCCGTCACGCAACTGATGCAGGCACTGAGGCAAGAGCATCGCCCCGTCCGCTTGCTGCTGCCGGGCAGCAATGCTAAAGCCCTCACGCAAGGCGCGCTCAGCACACACCCGCTGCCCTTTCTGCCGCAAGCGCGATATGACGAACTGCTCTGGGCTTGCGACCTGAATTTCGTGCGCGGCGAAGACTCCTTCGTGCGCGCCCAGTGGGCGGGCAAGCCTTTTGTCTGGCAGATTTATCCGCAGGCCGACAATGTGCACCGGGTAAAGCTCGATGCGTTTCTTCATCGTTACATGCGAAAAGTCGGCGCTGATGATACGGCGATTGATGCAATAACCACCTTCTGGCATGCGTGGAATGGCGCAGGCGCAATCAACTGGCCCGCCTTCGCCGCTGCGCTGCCAGCCTTGACGCAGTCGGCACTCTTTTGGTCTATCGCCTTGAAGAAACAACGCGACCTAGCCGACAATCTTGTGCAGTTCTGCCTTGAGCGGCTAAAATAGGCGACTTTTCGTTTTCCCCCTTTCCCGCTGGAAGCA
>JAUSQB010000055.1 GCA_030652715.1 Rugosibacter sp. | reverse complement strand
GCCATGTCGTTGCCTATCATCGAGACGCGAGTCATGGCGTCCGGCCCGTTGCCGATGAGTGTTGCGCCTTTTACTGGGGTGGTGATTTTGCCGTTTTCGATCAGGTAGGCCTCGGCGGTGGAAAAGACAAACTTGCCGCTGGTGATGTCTACCTGGCCGCCGCCAAAGTTGGCCGCGTAAATCCCCTTTTTGACGGACTTGATGATTTCCTGCGGATCGTGATCGCCGTTCATCATCATGGTGTTGGTCATGCGTGGCAGTGGCAGGTGGGCGAAGGATTCGCGGCGGCCATTACCCGTGGGTGCCACGCCCATCAAGCGCGCATTGAGACTATCCTGCAGATAACCGACGAGGATGCCGTCTTCGATCAGTACGGTACGCTGTGTCGGGTTGCCTTCATCATCCACGGTGAGCGAGCCACGGCGATCAGCCAGCGTGCCGTCATCGATTACCGTGACGCCTTTGGCAGCAACGCGTTGCCCAAGCCTGCCGGAAAAAGTTGAGCTGCCTTTGCGGTTAAAGTCGCCCTCCAGCCCGTGGCCTACGGCTTCATGCAGCAGAATGCCAGGCCAGCCGGGGCCGAGTACAACGGTCATTTCACCCGCTGGTGCAGGTTTTGCAGCCAAGTTAACGCTGGCTTGGTGAACCGCGCAGCGGGCATAGTCGCGCAGCATGTCATCGGTAAAGTAAGCGTAATCGAAACGTCCGCCACCACCTGAAGATCCCTGCTCGCGCCGCCCATTGTCTTCCATGATGACAGAGAGTGAAACCCGCACCAGCGGGCGGACATCGGCGGCCATATGGCCGTCAGATCGCGCCACGAGTATGACTTCCCAGGTGCCGGCAATATTTGCCATGACCTCCTTGACGCGCGGATCGGCGGCGTGCGCCATGGCTTCCAGGCGTTCGAGCAGCGATACTTTTTCAGCATCTTTGAGCGAACTGATCGGGTCACCTGCGGCATACAGTGCCGGGGAGGCTCGGCGATGGCGTAACGCCGGGGCCAAACGATGAGCGCCTCCTGCAGCAATGGCGCGAGTGGTGCCCGCAGCGGTTTGCAAAGCGCTCAAGCTGATGTCGTCCGAATAGGCGAAGGCGGTTTTTTCACCAGAAATGGCACGTACGCCGACGCCTTGCTCAATGTTGAAGCTGCCCGATTTGACTATGCCTTCTTCCAGGCTCCAGGCTTCGGAGCGTGCATATTGAAAATACAGATCAGCGAAATCGACATGATGGCTCATGAGCTGACCGAAGATGCGCTCCAGCTTGTGCGGGGCAAGATCATAGGGGGCCAGAAGGGTTTCTTCGGCGATCGAGAAGTGGTTTGCGTTCATGATTTTCCTTAAAGTATTCGGTGCTGCAGGGCAGGCAGCCGTGTGCGGATATCGGCCAGCCGCTGGGGATCAAAATCAGCCATGATCACGCCTTCGCCCTTGTCCATGCGGGCGAGTATCTCGCCCCACGGGTCGATGATCATGCTGTTGCCGTGAGTCATGCGACCATTCGGGTGAAGGCCCCCTTGAGCTGCTGCCACAACATAACACTGATTTTCAATCGCGCGGGCGCGCAGCAGAATTTCCCAATGTGCGCGACCGGTGGTTTCGGTGAAGGCGGCGGGTACGACGATCAGATTGACTTCACCCATGCGGCGATAAAGTTCGGCAAAGCGCAGGTCATAGCAGATCGATAAACCCACCCGGCCGCAGGGTGTGTCGCAGGTGACCACTTGATCGCCCGCTTCAATGGTGGCGGCTTCCTCAAAGTGTTCATCTTTCGTGTAAAAACCGAACAGGTGAATTTTGTCGTAGCGAGCCACACGCTCGCCTTGCGGATTAAAACCCAAGCAGGTGTTGCGCATTTTTTCAGGATTATTGGAGACTAGCGGCAGCGAACCACCGACCAGCCAGAGACCATGCTGATGCGCCATTGCGGATAAGAAATCCTGAATCGGCCCATGGCCGATTACTTCACGTGCGGCGAGGTGTTCAGTGTTGCTTGCGCCAATCAGCGGGAAATATTCGGGCAAGACAACGAGTTGTGCCCCGGCGGTGGCGGCTTCGTTGATGAGCCGCGACGCAGTGTCAAGATTAGACTTGACCACTGGACCTGAAATCATCTGTAGCGCCGCCAGCTTCACGGGGCAGCCTCAAGTGAGGGCATAGGCATCTGGTTTATTTTGTCAATTTTAGGGTTAGCCCAAGGGCCGGTAATCTGATATTCAAATGTGAAAATCTGGCCAAAGGGATCTTGCAGAATTTTCTGGGCAGCCCAGACAGCGGCACCGGCGATAGGGTTGGCCAGCATGGCACCAACAGCCATGCTTTCGCCAAGTGCAGGTTGCACGCGTGCCTGCAGATTTTGGGTTTCATTGATCAGGTTAATTTTTCCTTTGAGGAAAATCCTGGCCGAAGGCGCCTGTATTTTCAGGTCACTGGTGCTCATGATGCCGTTAATGAAGTCGAATTCCCCTCTGATGCTGTCAAAAGCAAAGCCTTCGCCAAAAATGTCGCGAAAGTCGAGTGTGACCCGGCGTATCAGCGTTTGCAAGCTGAAAATTCCCAGCAAACGGCCTACGCCGGGGTCCAGTTTTTTGATTTGTCCCTTGCCTGCGTCAATTTTCAGTTTGCCATTGAGGCTGGGGTAATCAATACTCAGCGGAGCGCCATGCCAGGTAAGGTTGCCTGTAAGGCCTATGCGTTCACTACGAAGGGATTCCGGGTAGCCCAGGCGGGACAAGGTTTTTTCAATATTTCTTGACGTCAAATCAAAATCAATTTGTGTTTCAGATTGTTCTGGCGATGGGTGCCAGCGACCTTTGATTAGCAGGCTGTCATCGTCATTCTTGATGTTGACTGCCGTATGCCATGCGGCGTCAAGGTTTTCGGCGGTGACATGCACGCTCCCCAATGGACGATTTTTTAGTGATAACTCGTCAATCCTGATATCCAGTGCTGGCAAATCATGCATGACATCATTGGTTTGCGCTTGCAGGCTGGCCGGTGCGACACTGGTTTCCGGCATGGAAAACTTATCCAGGCGGGCGATGAGTTTTCCTTTGCCTGCGCTTTGCCATTCCAGCGTGCCCGAAAGCTCACGGCTTTTTAATTCGCCTCGTGCCATAGCAGCATCTGCACGGCTGCCTGTGGCGCGAACATCGTGCAGATTTTTGTCGAAAAGCTTGAGGTCGGACACGCGGAGATCGAATTGCACAGGAGGCAAGGATGTCGCAGCCTGTTGATTGTCTCCGCTACTCACCAGCAAGAGACGACGCCATGCATCGGCATCGAGTTTCGGTAAATTCATTGCCACGAGCAATTGTTGTTCTGGCATATTTGCGTTAACGTCTCCCAGCGTCAGCAGCCCCTGGGTGATGATGGACGGTGAGACATCCTGGCGGCGAGCCAGCTGCAGCCGTGCGGCGGGCCCCACGCGAATATCCAGCAGATCCTGCGGGACAGGGGTCAGCAGGGGGGGGGGGAGGGATGATGACAGTTGCACGCGTGATGGTTTCGCCATATCACCATCCGCTACGGCGAGGAGAGCGTTTCTTGCTCGACCGCCTTGTAGCACAGTTGCTTCACCAGCGCCGACTTTTTGCACATTCTCGGCGCGGGCTTTGGTCAAGGTGTGACGTTCAAAGCTTGTAGCTAATGGCTCTTTGGCGGATTTATTGAATGGTTCAGGCAAGCTTGACGAAAGGCCCACTAGATTGGAGGTGATTTTGACATCGACTGACTTGTTCTTCACTTGCACATCGCCACGCCATTTTGCACTGCCGGAAAGATGATCGAGAATAGGGTGGGCAAACTGGCGGCGCAGGGCGACCACGTTAAATTCGCCAGCAGCACTGATCTGGACACCACTGTCGCTGGTCGCGATGTTCACTGCCAATGGCATTCCTTGTAGCGTGCCGCGAATATCGCGGGCTTCAAGATGATCGGCGGAAAATTGCAGCTGCCCATGTACATCGGCCAGCGGCGGCAGGCCGGTATCCACGGTTAACCGATTGCCGTCAAAGCGGTATTTGCCTGCAACCTTGGCGTCGTCCATGAGACGTAGCGGCAGATCAAGTTTGATATCCAGCTCGCCGTTGCCGACAGCTTTCATGTTTTCGGTGAAGTGGTCGATACGTTCGCCTACCGGACTGGCTTCGATATAACGCAGGAAGTCGGTGGTCGGCCCTGCGGCTTTGCCCGTAACCGTGAGCAGTTCTTCCGGCGTTTCCAGATCGACAATTTCTGCACGTACATCACGCAGATCGACACCGAAGATGCGGCCGGTGTTTCCGGTAATCAGCATGCGTTCCCCGGCGAACAGCAATTCGCCATCAATGCCGGTAATGTCCGGCCAGCCGGTGGCGTAGTCAAGTGTTACTGCATGGAATTTGCCGCGCACTTCAAAGAGACCACCCTGGTTTTTCTTCGGCCCACCGCGAAAAGGGAAGCGGCGCAGATCGCCTTTGAGTGCCAGGCTCACTTCGCTTGCGGTGCCTGCGAGAATGCTGTGATGCAGCCAGTCACGAGTCTCTTGGCTGACAGCCAGCGGCATGTAGCGCCAGACGGCATTACCGTTGCTGCGTGTAAGACGGGCGACGAGATCGATCTCGCCTGGTCCGGCGGTCAAGGCATGCCAAGTGCCACTGGCCTCTCCAGCAGCATCGGAGTTGCTGAATGTGGTTTTTATCAATTGAACGCTCAAGCCAGTGGCGATATTTTTCCACTTGGCTTGTGTGCTGAAGGCGTCCAAGGCAAGGTTTGGTTCAGCAAGAATGGTGGGCAGCACAAGAGTGCTGTTCTTCCCGTCCAGATCAACGGTACCTTCCTGGTTCGTTCCAGCGATCTGGCCGTTAATGCCGGAAATATGAGCAATGGGGCCAAGGTTGCTCAGGCCAAAATTTTTCATGCGACTGTTAATCGACCACTGTTGCAGGTGTTCCATGGCACCTTGCCAGCTAAGACTCAGATCAGTCAGCTCTCCTTGCGGTGAGTAACGGTTCAGTTGCATGCGCGTTATTTCATCCAGAGGGAGAAAGATCACTAGTTTTGAAAGAGTGTCCAGATCCAGCCGATTGGCGGTGAAACTGCCGTTAGGCTGATTTTTCTCATGTCGATTGTTCCACCTGTTCAGACTCAATAAACTTAGTCCAGCCAGTGTCGTTTGTTGTGGTATTTTGTTTTGCCAGCGCAGTTCGATGTTTGTTGGAGGCAGTGTCAGCCCATCTCTGGTGCTCAGTGTCAGGTGTTTGCTGTACCCTGATAGTCCACCCTCAAAACGTTCTGCGAAGAGCCTGCCATCCAGCTTTAACAAGTCCAGCTCAGGAAGGTTCGGGCGCAGTTGCAGGCGCACGTCTGCCAGGCGGACATCGGCGGTAACCGCCGTGAGTTGGGCGTTTGCAAAATTGAGCCACAGCCGCAAGGCACCGCTGCCTTGCGGTATTGCTACGGGATAATCAACCCAAGCGCGCCAACCGGCAAGATCAGCGTAATCAATTTCAGCATAGGTTTCGCCTGACCAGGTCGCCAGTTGCTTCAGGTCGCGGCTTTGCAGGTTGCCACGAATATCCAGTCGTGTCGCCAAAGCGCGGGGTGGCTCGGCAGTGAGGCCAAAGCGGTGTGATGACCTGCTATTGTTGAGCTGAAAATCCAGATGTTTGAGCTCTAATGGCGGGGCGTTGCGCAAGGCGTCCTGCCAGGTGATGGCAGCGTCACGAATGACAATTTGATGCTGTGCAAACAGCCAATTGGAAAAGTTGTTCTGATTATCTTTTTGCGGTGTGATTTCCAGCCCTGCTGCAAAAAAACGGCCCTCTTTGTTGCGGCTTAATTCGATGTGTGGTGCAAGCAATTCCAGGCGTGCCAGACGTAATTCACCATACAAGAGCGAATCCCAGGCAGGCTCGGCGGTGACGTGTTCAAGGTTGAGTAGCGGGTGACCCGTTGTGTCGCGAATTTCGACACCATGCAAATTGAGGACAGGCCTTAACCCAGCCCAGTGGGCGTCAATGGCGCGAATATATACCGGTTGCTTGATTGCAGTGCTGAGGGCTTGTTCTATATTGCCACGATAGTTTTCGATCTGTGGCAAAACGCCATAGCGCAAAGCAAGGACGAAAAATGCCACTGCAAAGTAGAGCAGGGTGACGCCCCATGATAAAACGCGCAATCCGCGTAGAACGCTATTCGAGCGAAGCAGGCCTTGAGCTAGGCGATGATGGGTTATTGACGACAAAAAAGGGATTCGAGGCATATAAAAAGGGCACAGAGATCATGCTATTGGACTCATTAAAGTCAGCTAAAAGAGGTGAGAATAGCGCTATCAGAACTGAAATTCTAACCGATGCCCTCTATGACCAACGTGCTTGCCGACTCTCTAGCTGGTTGTGTTTCTGCTTCTCGTTATCTGGACAGGGTGTTGACTTCTAAGCCAGCACTTGCCGATGAAGTGGCCGCATCGCTCAAAACGCCTGTGACAAGGGCTGAGCTTTCCAGCTGGCTGGACATTAAAGAGGCAGCGATACCAACCACGGAAGTAAGTTTGAAGCCGTTATTGCGAGAGTTCAAGCAATGGGCTTATGCGCGTATTGCGACGCGTGATCTGGAGAACCTCGCGCCTTTGGCTGAGGTGATGGAAACCATGACGTGCATTGCCGAATTGGCAGTCGATCAGGCGGTCCGGGTGTTGATGAACGGGCTGGTCGCGCGGTATGGCGTACCACGGAATGCGGAGGGGCTAGCACAATCGCTGATTGTGGTCGGCATGGGCAAGCTGGGTGGGCGCGAGTTAAATGTCTCTTCGGATATTGATTTGATTTTTGTCTATCCCGATGATGGGGACACGGATGCGATAAGTCCCACGACAGGTAACGAGACACGCAGCATTTCCAATAGCGAGTTTTTCACTCGGCTGGGGCGCGGGCTTATCAATGCCATCGCTGACATCACGTCGGACGGCCAAGTCTTTCGGGTGGATATGCGGTTGCGGCCGAATGGTGATTCGGGGCCTTTGGTGTGCTCTTTTAACATGCTGGAAAACTACTTCATCACCCAGGGCCGCGAGTGGGAACGCTATGCATGGATCAAGGCGCGGCCGTTGACGGGCGAGCGTTTTGACGAGTTAGAGCAGATCAGGCGGCCGTTTGTTTTTCGCAAGTATCTGGATTTTGGCGCGATCAATGCCATGCGCGATCTGCATGCGCAGATTCGGCATGAGGTGATGAAAAAAGATCAGGCGGATAACG
>JAUSQB010000043.1 GCA_030652715.1 Rugosibacter sp. | reverse complement strand
GGCGCTGGCTGCGGCTGAGGCAGAAAGTGTGAGCCGAGTTTGGCGTATCACGGTGCCCGAGGCGTTGCAAACGGAAGAATATCGGGCTTTTTTGCGCTGGCGTAGCCGGGTGGAAAAAACCTGTGAGCCGGGTAACTGGCATACGGCAGATGCGGCAATGTTGTGGCGCATTGGCTATATTGAGCGGGGGCTGGCAGGTTTGCCCGCGCAGGTGGGTGTCGCCGGTTTCACTGTGCCTGATCCACTGCACGCGCGTCTGTTTGCAGCGCTTGCCGCGCGCGGCGTGGCGCTGTTTCAGGTGGATTTCAGCACTGCAGGAGAAACACAAATCCGCATCGGTGAATGTGTAGATGCCGAGACGGAATGCCAGGCCGCAGCGCACTGGGCGCGCGAGATGCTGGCGCAAAATGAACAGGCCCGCGTGCGGATTGCGGTAGCCGATTTGCCTGCCCAAAGGTATCTGCTGACCCGTGCCCTTGAAGAGGCTTTGCATGTCGAATCCACAGGCGTGTCAGCGGCAGCGCGAGAGCGCGATTATGCCTTTGCGACTGGCACGCCTCTGGCGGCAGAATCGCTGGTGGATGTGGGCTTGCAGTTGTTGCAACTGGCGGTGCATCCGCAGCGCATGGCGCTGGCAGGCGCTGGTGCGTTGTTGTGCGGCCCGGGCTGGTCGGCGGATGACACGGAAGCCGATGCGCGAGCGCAAGTGGAAGTAGCTTTGCGTCAGTTATTGCCGCCCGAGGTGTCGCTGGAGCGCTGGCAGCGTGCGCTGGTGCGATGCTTGGCGCGTGGTTCAGTGCGCGGTTCAGCAGATAATCCTGCGCCGCAGTTAGTTACTCATACCACCGTTTTGTTGGAGGTAAGCCGCGATTTTGCGCAGTCGCGTCGCCAGTTGCCCAGCGCTTGGGGCGAGCGGTTTGAAGCCTTGTTGATTGCGCTGGGCTGGCCAGGGCAGCGCGCACTGTGGCCTGCCGAGCGTGCCGCGTGCGAGGCATTGCGCGAGATTTTGGCGGCTTTGGCGCAGCTGGATGCGATGCTGGGCACAGTGACGGCAGGTGAGGCGTTGCGCCAGATGCAGCGCCAGTGTCGCGATGTGCAGTTTCACGCCCCGCGTGAGCGCCCGGCACGCGTTGAGGTGTGCACGCTGGCAGATGCCGTGGCCGGGCCCGTGGATGGTCTATGGCTTATGGGCATGAACGAGGGCGTGTGGCCCCCGGCACCGCACCCGAATCCTTTGTTGCCGGCTGAATTGCAGCGCCGTGCCGGAGTGCCTGCCGCACGCGCTGACAGCCTGACTGTGCAGGCGCAAACCATGCAGGCGCTGTGGCTGAAGAGCGCGCCGACGGTGGTGTTCTCCTGGGCCGGTAGGGAAGGCGAGAAACAGCTTCAGCCGAGTCCGTTGTTGAATGACATGATGCGCTATCGGCAGGATTTCCAGCAGGATTCGGAGCACGCCGTTTCGCCCTTGCCAGAATATGTCCCAATGGAGCAGTTTGAAGATGCGCGTGCGCCGGATGTCACGGCAGACGACGCTATTCGTGGCGGCACGGCTTTGTTGCAGGCACAGGCGCTGTGCCCAGCGTGGGGTTTTTATCGTTATCGGCTGGGTGCCGCCGTCTTGCCAGCGCCGACTTTCGGGCTGGATGCAAAAACCCGAGGTGCGTTGTTGCACTTGGCCCTGGAGCATTTCTGGCGGGGGCGCAGCCAGGCCGATCTGTTGCAGATGTCGGTGCCCGCGTGTGAGGAATGCATTCAACAGGCGGTCAATCACGCGCTGGAAAAATATCAGCAGCGGGCCATTGAACCCTTGCCGACACGTCTGGCGCAGCTGGAAGTAGCGCGCTTGCAACGTGTGCTGGCACGCTGGCTAGCGATAGAAGCGCAGCGCGCGCCGTTTCGGGTGTTTGCTTGCGAGGCACGGCATGACTTGGATATTGAAGGTCTGCCGGTGCATGTGGTGGTCGATCGTATCGATGAGTTGCCTGATGGCCGCTTGGTGATTATCGATTACAAAAGCGGACGCAGTGCCAAGGCGGATAGCTGGGCGCAACCGCGCATGGCCGAGCCGCAACTGCCGATTTACGCTGCGCTGGCTTTTCCTGATCGCGCTGTGGCGGCAGTGGTGCTGGCGCGCGTGGTGATGGATGAAGCGGGGTTTTCAGGCGTGGCAGAAGAAGCCGGGTTGTTGCCCGATGTGCTGCCGTTAGACGCCCAGCGGCGGCGCTATGCCGAGGCCGATTTTCCGAATTGGCCCGCAGTGCGCGAGCGCTGGGCGCAGCATTTGATCGATCTGGCGCTGGAAATACGCTATGGCTGTGCGGCAGTAGTGTTCGAGAACGAAAACGATCTCAAGTATTGTGACGTCAGCCCCTTGTTGCGCGTTGCCGAACGGCGAGCGCAATGGGAACACACGATGCAGGAAAAAACGGAACCCGCACCATGATCAACGCCTTGCTGCAGGAAGATCAAAAGAATCGCCAGCGTGCGTTGGACATGGCTTCCTTCATTGTCGAAGCACCCGCAGGCGCAGGCAAGACAGAGCTGCTCACCCAGCGCTTTTTGCGGCTATTGGCCACGGTGGATGAGCCCGAAGAAATCATCGCCATCACCTTCACCCGCAAGGCGGCGGGTGAAATGCGGCAGCGTATTCAAGAAAGCCTGCATGCCGCACACGCGGGCGTGCTGCCAAATGCCGAGCATAAGCGCATAACCTTTGATCTAGCCTGTAAAGCCTTGGCGCGCTCTGCCGAATGCGGCTGGCAACTGGAAACCCAGCCGGGCCGTTTGCGGCTGACCACCATTGATGCGTTGTGCGCCAGTCTGGCGCGGCAGATGCCCTTGTTGTCGCGCTTTGGCGCACAGCCTGGCGTGGCAGAAGATGCGCGCCGCCATTACGACGAGGCAGCGCGGCGCGCGCTGGATCATCTCGAAGACAATGATGCGCATGCGCAAAATGTCGCCACCGCACTGGGCTATCTGGATAACGATGTCACGCGTCTGGTGAGCCTGCTTGCCGACATGCTGGCGCGGCGCGAGCAATGGCGCGAGATTACGCAGCTTGAGCAACCCGAGGCAGCAATTGATGACGCGATTTGCGCGCTGGTGAATGAAGAGCTGGCTCTTATTGCAACGACGCTAAACGATGCTTGGCAAAGCCGCTTGATGCCGCTGGCACGCTTTGCGGCAGCGCAGCTCGGTGAAGCAGGTAATGGAGTTTTACTGGATTGGGCCGCGTCTTTGTTGCCCGATGTAACGCAACTTGCCGCTTGGCGCGCGTTGGCTGATCTGTTGCTGACGCAAAAAAACGAGCCGCGCAAAACGGTCAGGGTGAACGAGGGATTTCCTCCCGGCAAGGAATTCAAGGCGCAAAAAGATGCAATGCTGGCGTTTCTTGCCGAGGTGGATAGGTCAGCGGTGATCGCCTTGCAGCGTATTCGTGATTTGCCTCAGACTGGAAATTCAGTGAAAAACGCGGCCGAGCACTCGCAAGATGAAATCATCAAGGCGCTGGTGGGCTTGATGAAGCTCGCGGCAGCAGAGCTATGGCTGGTGTTCCGCGAAAACGGCGAGGTTGATTTTGGCGAGCTTTCCGCTCGCGCCATTTCCGCATTAGGCGATGAATTCGACCCCACGGAGCTGGGTTTGCGGCTGGATTACCGTATTCGGCATTTGCTGGTGGATGAGTTTCAGGACACCAGCCCGATGCAGATTGAATTGCTCAAGCGCTTGACGGCGGGCTGGCAACCGAATGATGGCCGCACGCTGTTTGCTGTGGGCGACCCGATGCAATCCATTTATCGTTTTCGCAAAGCGGATGTGAGCTTGTTTTTGCGCGTGGCAAAAACGGGGATAGGCGAGTTGCACTTAACACCATTGCGGCTATCGCGCAATAACCGCTCATGCCCGGCAGTGGTGGATTGGATCAATGCACATTTTCCGCAAGTCTTTCCAGTGGCGGATGAGCCGTTACGCGGTGAGATTACTTATCGCCCCTTCGTGGCCACGCGGGAAAGCTTGCCCCAGGCCGGGGTCAGCGTGCATCTGGTGGCGGTCGATCAAGCCGCCGATGGCCAGATGGTTGCGCGACGCGAAGCACAAAAGATGATCGCGGTCATTCGCGAGGAATGGCAGCAGGATCCGCAGCGACAGATTGCCGTTTTAGTGCGCGCGCGGGACCATTTGACGGCGCTGGTCACCGCATTGCGGCAGCAGACCGATTGGCATTTTTCCGCCGTGGATATCGAGCCTTTGGTGGGGCGGCAGATTGTGCAGGATTTGATTGCGCTCACCCGTGCCCTGCATCACCGCGGCGACAGGCTGAACTGGCTGGCGATTTTGCGCGCGCCGTGGTGCGGGTTAACCCTGGCCGACTTATTTGCTCTGGCGGGCGACGATCATGCGGCGACGATCTGGTCGTTAATGAATGATGCTCCGCGCGTTGCGCGCTTGAGTGCGGATGGCCAGTTGCGCGTGCAGTTCATGCAGTCTGTACTGGCTGAGGCTTTGGCCGGACAGGGGCGACAACGGCGACGGGTGTGGGTTGAAAACGTCTGGCAGCAGTTAGGCGGGCCGCAGTGTCTTATGCACGAAAATTCTCAGAAGAGCATGCAGCAGGATGCCCATGCTTTTTTCAATCGGCTGGATACGCTTGATGCGGCGGGGCGCTTTGCGGTGGATAGTCTGGAGGACGACATGACGGCGCTGTTTGCGGCAGTGGACGCTGCCGCCGATGGCCGGTTGCAGCTCATGACGATACATAAATCCAAGGGGCTGGAGTTTGATACCGTGATTTTGCCAGGCCTGCATAAAAAATCCTCCGGGCGCGATGTGCCCTTGCTGGCGTGGGATACCTTTGCTTTGACTTCTGGCGAGCGGCTGGTTGCCGCGCCAGTGAATGCGCGGCGTGCGAACAAAGCCGAGCCGACGGTATATGACTTCCTGCAAAAACTGGAGCAGGAGCGCAAAAGCAACGAAGAGGCGCGCGTGCTGTATGTCGCAGCGACGCGCGCCGTGCGCCGCCTGCATCTGGTGGCGGGTGTGTGGGAGAGTAAAGAGGGGGCAACAGAGGGAGGCGGGTTTGCGCCACCTTTGGCAGGAACGCCGCTTGCCCGTTTATGGCCGACATTGACGGCGGCAAGGCTGCCGAGCGGGGAGGAAGCGCCATCAGCCGTTGCTCCAGATGACGGAGTTAACGCATCCGATTTAATCACCGATTTGGCTACCTTCGTGCCGCAGCTGGTGCGGCAGAAGAATCTGCCTGCGCGCGCGCTTAAGGCCGATTCATCCGCATTGCTGTCTTCGCCATTAGCATCGCCGAACGTCACTGATACCTTTGCGGCAGGAACAACGACAGACGCGCTGGCCGCAGCACTCGGCACGCTCACCCATGCGTTTCTGGAACAAATGGCGGGTCAGGTTGATAAGTGGGATGACGCCCGGTTGAACGGCTTGCAGCCCGCTGCTGCAAGCTGGCTTGCCAGCCGAGGTTGGGCGTCTGCCGATGCCAGCCGTGGCGCGGCACGCGTGGTGAGGATGTTGCATGCGACAGTGACTAGCGAAGCAGGCCGCTGGTTGCTGGCAGCACATGAAAGTGCAGGGACTGAATTGGCGCTTTCAAAAGTCGGCGCCGGTGATACGCCGCATGGCACGTCTACTTGGGGGGCGGAGAATTCACTGGGGACAATGAACACAATGGAAACGCGGGTGATTGATCGCACGTTTATTGACAACGGTGTGCGCTGGATCATCGACTACAAAACGGCTGATCTTGGCGCACAGGCAAGCGATATGGCGTTTGTCGCCCATGCCGAGCGCTTTCGTGCTCAATTGGAAAGGTATTCAGCACTCTTTACTGAGGAGAGTTTGCCGCCGCAGTTAGCCATATTTTATGTGGCGCATGGCAAGCTGGTTCCGCTTGCGCAGAGATTTAGTCATGTGAATGATTGATCTTTTATATGAATAAAAGTAGACTGCTTTGGTCGGTTATATTGAAAATAACGTTTTAAAACAGAGAGTATTTATTTGATAGATTTTATCTATGGATAAATTAAATAACGATTGCTTTGACATGCACACCAAGAGGAGACGCTGAAATGAAGATTGAAAAATTCAAGGACAACGGTCGCTACGATAGCTACATGAATCTGGACGAAGGCTGGCTGGATCGTCGCGTGTTCTGGGAGCAATCCATTTACGACCGTGAAATGGAACAGATTTTTGCTCGCTGCTGGTTGTTCGTTGCGCATGACTCGCAAATTCCGAATCCCGGTGATTTTCTCACCACCTATATGGGTGAGGATGGCGTGATTGTTTGCCGCCAAAAAGACAACTCCGTCAAAGTCTTCCTGAATTCCTGCCCGCATCGCGGCAACAAGGTCAGCTTTGCCGATGCGGGCAACACGCGTCGCTTTGTATGCAACTACCATGGCTGGGGCTTTGGTACGGATGGCGCGCTCATGGGCATGCATGAAGAATATTGCTACGATGAAGGCGATATCGATAAATCGAAATGGGGTTTGAAGCAAGTTGCCAAAGTGGGCAACTACAAAGGCCTGATTTTCGCCACGTTTGATGAAAATGCGCCCAGCCTGGAAGATTATCTCGGCGATTTCCGCTGGTATCTGGACATGATTCTGGATAACGAAGAAGGCGGTACTGAACTCATCGGTGGCTGCATCAAGTCGGTGATTGGTGCGAACTGGAAGTTTGGCGTTGAGAATTTTATTGGTGACGCTTATCACGCTGGCTGGACGCACGATTCGGGTGCGCGCGCCATGAACAATGGCCAGCCTTTCCCGGCAATTGACATGAAAAATTCCTACCACGCCAGCGTGAATGGGCATGGTTGGGAGTTTGGCACTGAAGGCGTTGGCGACTTGTTCTTGCTTGGTCGCCCAAAAGTCATGGAGTACTACAACAAGCTGCGCCCCAACATGGCCGAGCGCCTGGGTGAAATGCGCTCGAAGATTTTTGGTTCGGTCGCTTCTGCGTCGATCTTCCCGAATGTTTCATTTTTGCCCGGTATTTCAACTTTCCGTCAGTGGATGCCTAAAGGTCCCGCTCAGTTTGAACTCAAAACCTGGGTCATCGTTAATAAAAATATGCCGGATGACATCAAGGATGAAATTACCAAAGGTGTGATGCAAACCTTTGGCCCCGGTGGCGCGTTTGAAATGGATGATGGTGAAAACTGGGAAAACTGCACGCAAACCAACCGTGGCGTGGTTACCCGCCGGGAAAAGCTGCACTACCGCAGTGGCATCAGCCGTCGCATTGAGCATCCCGAATTGCCGGGCATTATTTATCAAGGTCAATATAACGATGCCAATCAACGCAATATGTACCAGCGCTGGCTGGATTTGATGCACGCCGATAGCTGGGGTGATGTGCCCGAGCGTTACGATCCTCGTCTGAGCGGGAAAGAAACCATGGGGCCTAAAGCTGGATTGAAAACGGCTTAAACATTCTTCAACTTATCAAAAATATAGACGAGACTAATACTGATGAATCTAGAACTCATTAAGACAGTTGAACAAGCTTTGTATCGCGAGGCCCGCTTACTTGACCAGGAGCGCTATCACGAGTGGGTCGCTATGCTCACGGACGATATTCATTACCACATGCCAGGAATCGAGACGCGGTATCGTCGTGATAAGACAGATCAAGTGCATGACCTGACGCGCATGGCTTATTACAACGATAATCTGGAAGACTTGAAAAAGCGCCTGCGTCGTTTAGAGACGGGCACCGCTTGGTCGGAAGATCCTGCAACGCGATACACGCACATCATTACCAATATCGAAGTAATTCCGACTGAGAAAGAAGATGAGGTATTGGTTTACTCGAACTTTCTTGCCTATCGCAATCGCAATGAAAAAGATCAGGATACATTGATTGGCAATCGTGAGGATATCTGGCGTAAAACAACAGATGGTTACAAGCTGGCCAAGCGCATGATTATTCTCAAGCAGAACGTTTTACTGAGCAAAAATCTCAACGTGTATCTGTAAGCTGATTTTGTAAAGAAGGAAATCACCATGCTTGATTATCTCCGTTACTACATCGTTTCACTCATGGTCATCATTGGTATCGCTGGTTTTTTTATCGGCGGCTACTGGATGTTTGCGGGTATTGGTACCTATGTTGCGCTGTTTGTGCTGGCGCTTTTTTCAGGGCGTGACTTCAGGCAACGCAAGAAAATCAATCCCATGATTGCAGATATTCCTTTATATCTGCATCTTGTGCTGATGTTTGCGCTCTTTGGTGCCTTTGCCTGGCGCATCGGTGTCGGTATTGATGTTCCTGAAGGTTGGCCTACTGTCCTGGCAATCATTGGCGGCATGGCTGGCTTGATCTGGCTGTCCGTTGCACCCAATGTGCCGATTGCGCATGAATTGATGCATCGCCGCGATGGTTTTTCCAGGGGGCTGGCCATGGTGATGTGCGCTTTTTTTGCTGATCCGAACCGTGATGTGCCGCATTTGACTGTGCATCATCTGGATTTTGATACGCCAGCGGATGGTGATACGGCATACCGTGGAGAAAATGCCTACCACTTCATGTGGCGTTGCACGAAGCACAATTATCAAATGCTGTGGGCGAACGAGAATAAAAGAAGGCATGCGCTTGGCGCACCGTTTTTCTCAGTGAAAAACATGATTATCTGGGAAGTTCTCCTTACGCTGCTGATTCCTTTAGGGGCTTACTTTCTCGGTGGCTGGCAAGCGGCTGCACTGGTTTTTGCTACGCAGATACTGGGCAAGTTCATTCTTGAGGCGCTCAATTACCTGCAACACTATGGCTTGATTCGAGTCCCCGGTGCTCCCGTTGAAGTGCAACACACCTGGAATCATTTGAACTGGTGGGATCGCGTCGTTGGCTTTGAGATCACTAATCATATTGATCATCATCGCGATGGCTTTATGCGCTTTGATGAGCTTCGCCCGCACCCCGATGCGCCGCAAATGCCCAATATTTTTGTGTGTGCGATCAGTGCGTTTATTCCACCGCTATGGTTTAAGTTTATTGCCATGCCGCGCCTGAAAAACTGGGACTTGAAATTTGCCAGCCCGGCAGAACGGGCGCTGGCGCGCGAAGCGAATCGTCGCGCAGGCTGGCCAGACTGGCTTGCTGAAGCGAGTTAAATACTTGCTTCTTGTGCGGTGCAAAAGCCATCATTGTGTAAAACAGTGATGGCTTTTTTTGTATCTCATCTATTGATGGGTGGGTGATGCGGGTGCTGTACGACGTAACTTTGGCAGCTCCGCTAGCAAGACACCGGCGAGTGTGACCAAGCCCCCCACGATATGGAAAGCGTGCAACTTTTCATTCAGTGCCACTACGGCGAAGAGTGCGACAAACACGGGTAACAGGTTCATGAAGAGCATCGCCCGATTGGCACCTAGATGAACGACGCCTTGCATCCAGAAAAAACCGGCAACAATGGATGAGAAAATACCGGCGAATAAAATCAGCGGCAGGTTCTCTGGCGTGATGGGCGAATTTGGCGAGAGCAGGTAAACGGGTAGTAGCATGAGTGCAGCCAGCATGATTTGCATGTAAAGCATTTGCCAGGGGGGCAATGGCACCGCCCATTTGCGCAACAGGACGCTATAGGCACCATAGGCAATTGTTCCAATGAGCATCAGCCCGTCACCGATGGCAATCCCTTGATTCATCAGGTTAAAGGGCAAGCCTTTGGTCACAAGAATCAGAATGCCAAACATGGATAACGCCGCGCCCACAATCAGTGAAGTTGTTGGTCGCTCTTTGAGTAACAGAGTGCTGAACAGGATGGTATTTAATGGCATCAAAGAGCCAATCAATCCCATGTTGGTGGCCGACGTGCTGGCTGCCGCGTAGTAAGCCAGGCTTTGAAATAGCACCATGCCTAAAAACGAGAATACGATGATTTTTGGCAGATGACTGAGCACAGTTGCCCTGTTTGCCCACACTTTGTGTGCCATGAACGGCGTCATGACCAGCCCTGCCAATAACCAGCGGTCAAACGAAATAACGCCGGGATCAATGGCACCGGCAGAGAGTTTGCTCACGATGGTATTGAATGCCCAGATCAAAATGGCGATGAGCGGAAACGATAAATATTTTATGGGCATTTTTTGCATGGCATAAGCCACCTGTGAGTTAAATTATTTTGTGCTCGCCGTCCCCCAAGGGGACTTTCCAGAAACGGCTTTGTACTTCCTTCGGTCGGACTCAATGCTTCGCGGCGTATCACCAGCGCCGACTTTTCATCAGGTCATTCTGCTGTTCATACCTGCAATGTGGTGAGCAGGTCTTGCTCTAGTTTAACGAGTGTGCCGGTTTGCGTCAGCGCTTGTCCACTGACTAAAAACACATCCTCAACACGTTCGCCCAAGGTGTCTATTTTCGCAGTGTGTAACCTGACGTGGTGTTCATCCAGCACTTGAGCGATGGCGTAGAGCAGCCCGGGGCGATCGACTGCGCTGATATTCATCAGATACTGTTCGCCGCGTTCGTCTGGGCGAATTTCACAAGCGGGGGAAATGGGAAAGTGACGAACCAGCCGTGACAACCGCCCTGCGGGAACGGATGGCAGTGGGGGGCGGGTAGTCAGTTGCTGCGTCAGATCATGTTCTATCAAGCTGATCATGTCGCGGTAGGCGACACCAAAGCCGGGGGTGAAAATAATAAAACTGTCCAAGGCGTGGCCGTTACGGGTGGTATGGATGCGTGCATCCAGAATGCTGTACCCAAGGCGCGCGAAAAATCCACACAAACGGGCAAGCAGCTGCGGCTGGTCGGGGCAATACACCATGACCTGCAAGCCTTCGCCATCGGGGTTGAGATGGGCGCGAACGACGGGCTTTTGCGTGTCAACGCAGTGGTACAGGTGGCGTGTATGCCAGGCAATGTCTTCGGCATGCTGGCGCATGAAATAACTGATATCGAGCTGTTCCCATAAGTTTTGCTCAATGCCATGACGCAAGCCGTAATAGCACAGAATACGACGAGCGTCTTCTTGTCGTTCGGCAACGCCAGCCAGTTGGGGCACTGCATCGCCTGCGAGCCGTTTGGCTGTCATGCGATATAAATCTTCCAGCAGTTTGCCTTTCCAGTTATTCCACACTTTGGGGCTGGTGCCGCGAACATCGGCCACAGTCACGAGATACAGCGCTGTCAGGCGACGCACATCGCCCACGCGCTGGGCAAAGGCGGCAATGACTTGTGGATCAGAAAGATCTTTTTTTTGTGCGACTTGCGACATGGTCAGATGCTCTGCTACAAGAAAGGCCACCAAGTCGGTGTCTTCCTGGCTAAGGCCATGATCATGACAAAACGTGGTTGCATCGGCTATGCCGAGTGTGGAATGGTCGCCGCCACGCCCTTTGGCGATGTCATGAAACAAGGCGGCAAGATAGAGCAGCCAGTGGCGGTCAAACCCGGCCATGAGCCGTGAGCAAAATGGATACTCATGTGCAAATTCAGGCATCGCAAAACGCCGCAGATTGCGCATGACTTGCAAAATGTGCTGATCGACGGTGTAGACGTGAAACAAATCGTGCTGCATCTGGCCGACGATGCGGCCAAAGGCAGGCAGGTAACGACCCAGGATGTCGTATTGATTCATCCGCCGCAGGGCGTGAATCAGATGCGGTTGCTGAAAAAGGCTAAGAAACAGCGCGCGATTCGCCGGGTCAGCACGAAATTGGGTATTGATTCGATGACGCGCTCGCCACAGAGCGCGCAAGGTACGGGGCGTCATGCCTTTGAGTTCGCCGTGCTGCATTTGCAGCAGAAAACATTCGAGCAGGGCGTGAGGGGTGCGCTCAAAGGTGTCGTCTTCGCGTACATCCAGGAGTTCTCGTACCGATTGAAAGTGCGCATTGATGACGATGGGTGCCCCTGCTTGGGCGGGCAGCAGATGATCCGCCAAGGCTTGCATGGTAAGGGTGTTGAGCTGGGTGACCAGCTTGGCTGTTTTGTAATAGTGTTGCATCAACACTTCAGAAGCGCGCTTGGCTTTTGTCGCTGCCATGCCCAGGGTATTGGCGAGCTTTTCCTGGTAATCAAACAGCAGGCGATCTTCGCGGCGACCTGCGAGCAAATGCAAATGGATGCGTATTTCGCGCAGGCGGCTTTCGCTGCGGGCCAGCAGCCGTGCTTCAATCGCGGTAATGATGCCAGCTTGTGTCAAGGCTTGCCATGTATCACCCAGCTGCGCAGCACGTGCAACCCATTGAATCACCTGCAAGTCACGCAATCCGCCGGGGTTTTCTTTGCAATTGGGCTCCAGGCTGTAGGGGGTGTCGTTATAACGGGCGTAGCGTTCAGCTTGCTCCAATTGTTTGGCTTTGAAAAAAGCCACGGGATTGAGTGCCTCACGGAAACTTTTCTCAAAGTTTTCATACAGGTGGGCGTCGCCAATGAGATAGCGTGCCTCGAGCAGCGACGTTTGTATCGTGATATCGCGTGCGGATTCTGTCAGGCATTCGCTTACCGTGCGCACGCTGTGACCAATATCAAGGCCGATATCCCACAGGATGCCGACCAAGGCTGCTATTTTTTCTTCATGTGCTGCAACCTCGCCAGCAGGGGTAGCCAAAGCCGCATCGTCAGGTGGTGGAGGTTGCAAAATCAGCAAATCCAAGTCAGACGCCGGGTAAAGTGCGCCGCGACCATAGCCGCCGACAGCCACCAGTGCCATGTTGGGTGGCACATCAAGTGCCACCCAAAGCTCGCGCAGAACCTCATCCACCAAGGCTGCGCGATTGGCAAGCAATTCTTGGCCATGCTGGTTTTGGTGCCAGATGCTGGCTAACTGCGCCTGTGCTGCTGCCAGCCGCTGCCGCGTTGCCACGGCAAGTGCGCGCATGTCTTCCATGTCAGGGCAGAATTTTGATATGTTCAGGGCAGGGCGGTGTGCCTGCAGAAAGGGTTAATACTTCGACGCCTGTTTCAGTCACTGTCAGGGTATGCTCGAATTGAGCAGAAAGACTGCGGTCTTTGGTGACAATCGACCAGCCATCGGGAAGCTCTGAAATAGCCGCTTTGCCGGCATTGATCATGGGTTCGATGGTAAAGACCATGCCGGGCTCCATGATTGGCCCGCTATTGGCGCTGCCGTAGTGCAACACTTGAGGTTCTTCATGAAATTTACGCCCTGTCCCATGGCCACAAAATTCGCGTACTACAGAAAAGCCCGCGGCTTCAGCATATTTTTGAATGGCTGCACCAATGGCACCCAGACGCACTCCGGGCTTGACTTGGGCAATCCCGATCCACATGCATTCAAAAGTCACTTTGACCAGCCGCTTGGCCAGAATCGATGCGTCACCCACAATAAACGTGCGGCTGGTATCCCCGTGCCAACCATTTTTTATGTTTGTAATATCCAGATTAACGATATCCCCATTTTTCAAGGGTCGGTCATTCGGTACGCCATGACACACCTGATGATTGATCGAAGCGCAGATGGATTTTGGGAAAGGCGTATGTCCTGACGGGGCGTAGTTGAGCGGTGCAGGAATACAGTTTTGTATATTCACGGTGTAGTCGTGGCACAGTCGATCCAGCTCGGCTGTGGTGACGCCGGGTTTAACGAAGGGGTTAATGTAATCCAGCACCTCAGCGGCAAGACGGCAAACCTCGCGCATCTGAACGATGTCGTCGGGGGTTTTGATGGAAATGGACATGAGAAATCAGCGCAGATGATAAAGCGAATCATTTTAACCGCTCAAGGCTGTATTCCGCACGCTGCGCCGTCCGAGAGATGGACTTTCCAGAAACGGCTCTGCACTTCCTTTTGGGGGGGCTCAAGGTTTCGCGGCGTATCGCCAGCGCCGACTTTCCAGCGGTGGGTGCAATGCATAGGGGAAAGTCGTTGCCATCGGATACGCTTGCATCCAATGGGGCAGGGCGGCTAGAATAGCGGCACTGTCCGGGATGTTCCTGGACGGAAATCCACACGCCTGGCGCCGATAGGGTGGCGTTTGCAAGAGTAAACCCTTGCAGAGCAGCACGGCCGGGCGGCGGTTCAACCCAATCGGAGATACTTGATGAGCACTACCATGCGCCAAATGTTGGAGGCCGGCGTTCACTTCGGCCACCAAACCCGTTTCTGGAATCCCAAGATGGCCCCTTATATTTTTGGCCATCGCAACAAAATCCATATTGTTAACCTTGAAAAAACCTTCGTTAAATACAACGAAGCGATGGCTTTTGTGCGCAAGCTGGCAGCCAAAAAAGGCACGATTCTTTTCGTTAGTACCAAACGCCAGGCACGTGAAATTATTGCTGAAGAAGCCACGCGTTGCGGCATGCCTTATGTTGATGATCGCTGGCTTGGCGGCATGATGACCAACTTCAAGACCTTGAAGCTCTCCGTCAAGCGCTTGCATGAACTAGAGCAGATGGAGACCGGCGGTGGCTTTGCCAAGCTGTCCAAAAAAGAAGGCCTCACTTTGCAGCGCGAGATGGATAAGCTCAGAAAGTCCATCGGCGGCATTAAAGATATGGCTGGTTTGCCGGATGCCATTTTTGTCATCGATGTGGGTTATCACAAGATTGCCATCACTGAAGCCGGTAAGCTCGGTATTCCGTTGATCGGCGTGGTGGATACCAATCATTCACCTGAAGGTGTTAATTACGTGATTCCCGGCAATGACGACTCTACCAGGGCTATTCGTTTGTATGCCCGCGGTGTTGCTGATGCGGTTCTGGAAGGTAAAAACCAGGCAATGGGCGATCTCGTTCAAGAGCTGGCAGGCGACGAAGAGTTCATCGAAGTTGATGGCGAGGATGTGGCGGCAGAATAACCAGCTCAGGTGTTTGATGACGGGGGGCAGCAGTTCTGCCCCTCCGTTTTTTGATAAAGCGTTTTTGAATCTGGAGTCAAGCAATGGCGGAAATTACCGCAG
>JAUSQB010000034.1 GCA_030652715.1 Rugosibacter sp. | reverse complement strand
CGTCGGCAACCAGATTGCCGAAGGGCATAATGTCACTGACGCCTTCCAGCAGGTTGAGCTTTTTCCCCCGCTGGTTTTACGCATGCTTCGTGTTGGCGAGAATACCGGTGCCCTGGATACAGCGCTCACCAATGTGAGTTACTTTTACAACCGTGATGTCCGTGAATCCATCGAAAAAGTGCAGTCCATGATAGAACCGGTAATGACCGTAACCATAGGACTCATTCTCGGCTGGATCATGCTGGCTGTACTAGGTCCCATCTACGATGTCATCACCCAAATGAAAACCTGAACACAACTCTGATGGCAACCAAACGCATTCTTCTGTTTAACGGTGTTCGGCTCACCGTCCATCTATGGCGTGGCGGTCAGTTGTCTGCTGAAGGCGAGTTTCCATCCGATGCTGCCGGATTCAGCGCATTCGCAACGTACCTGCACCAGTATCGCACCAGCCTTTTTTATTGGCTGGCAGACATTACCGAAGAAAACTTTCAACTCGAAGAAATTCCCTATGTTCACGGGCGAGACCGCAGGGCTCTCATCACCCGCCGTTTAAAACAATACTTTTACGGCACACCCCTGACCACGGCATTGACAAGGGGTCGATCCAGCGAAGGGCGCCGCGATGAAAAAGTGCTTTTTGCCGCGCTCACCCGGCCAGAAGCAATCAATGACTGGCTGGATGTGATACGGCAGAACAACATTATTCTTGTCGGCATTTACTCTGTTCCCCTGATCCTCGCTGAATGCGCACCACGCTGGCTAGCTGATGAGCAACCGACTCTGCTGATCAGCCAAACAGCCAGCGGTGTGCGCCAGAGTTTTTTTGACCGCAAAAAACTACAGTTCTCGCGCCTCACGCCGAGGACGCCCCTTAGCGCTCTAAATATCCCCAGCGCTACGGATATTGCACGAACAATCGCCAGCGAATCGCTGAAAACCTATCAGTATCTTGTCGGCCAACGACAACTCAAACCCAACACCTCCATGCGGGTTGCCGTACTTGTTACGGCCGAACAAAAGCCTGCCGTACAAACCCATTGCCAGACCCAGGAACTGCTCCAGTTTGATTTTCTTGATCTGGAAACCATTGCGCAACGTGATAAGCTCAAATCATCAGGCGACGCGCTCACCACCGATCAGTTATTGATGCATTGGCTGGTGACAAAACCACCCGCACAGCAGTTTTCCCCACCAGCAGAACGGCACTTTTATCGCCTCTGGCAGATTCGTCTTGCGCTCACTGCTGTCGCCACCATAATCTTGGCAAGCGGGCTGTTGTTCGCCATAAAAACTGCCGTTGACACAGCACACCTGGAGCAGGAAGCCAGCATCGCACAACTGCAAACGGCACTCGCCACACGGCGCTATAACGCGCTGTTGGCCAGCCTGCCGAAAACCAGCATCACACCAGACAATCTGCGTGCTCTGATGAACCGTTATGAATCGCTTGAAAAACACACGGCTGATCCAACCCCCTTGCTCACGCACCTGAGCCGGGCGCTGGACGACGCGCCTCAAATTGAACTCGTGAACCTGGACTGGAAGATTGAGGCCGCCCTAAATCCCGCAATGAGCAATGCGCAGAATATCTTGAGTGCGTCACCGAACGGCGCTGGTGATACGGCGCATACCGTTGATGCAACCAGCAGTGGCTCTTGGGCAACGTTAAATATCCAGGCAAAACTGCCTTTGGGATTATCGACAAATATGCGTGCGCAAAAAAAACTCATCGACACCTTTGTCCACCGACTGCAAGACCCCCAAACCAGTGTGCGACTGCTGAATATGCCCTTTCATATCGAATCCGGCAAGTCACTCAAAAGCGTGCAACAAGCTGACGATGAGCGCAACGAATCAGCCCCCGTATTTTCCCTGATAATTGCCCGCCCTTTGTGAGCAAATGAGTGAGCGATGACCTTTTCTAGCCAAGATTTCAAAAAAATACAATGGGCGCTGCTACTGCTCATCGCCTGCCTGCTGATCGTCAGCGCTGCTGTATGGGGCTCGCTTGCCCAGCAAAAAACCGCAACACAAAGGCACAACAGCGCCATTACCGCTGAAAAAGAAATGGCTGCCAACCTCATGCGTGCACGCAACGAAGAACAAGAACTTCGTGACAAAATTACCCGCTATGAAACCCTGAAACAACGCGGCATTGTCGGCACTGAACAGCGTCTGGACTGGATCGATCTGATCAAGCACATTACAGCCGCACGGCACATAACAAAATTAGAGTACGAATTTGCACCGCAACGAAAAATTGATGCCACCCTCTTGCCTGACAGTGCAGAAGCAGGCGGCATGAGCCTCATGGCCAGCCAGATGCATGTGCAACTATCGCTGCTGCATGAAGGCGAACTGCTGGATTTTCTTGATGATCTGCGCACCGCTGCTCCCGCATTGATTCAAGTGCGCGCTTGTCATCTGGCACGCAACGTACGCGGCCCTGCCGACTTAACCGACACAGCTCAACGCGGCACCAAGCCCCAGCTCAGCGCCGAATGCACCCTGGAATGGCTAACACTCAAGACGAATAACACCCCATGAAGCGCACATACCATCTGATGCTGCACTTGCTGGTCACCAGCATAATCTGGCCCGCACATGCCACATCAGCTGCATCAACTCCGCTTGGCAGACTTTTTTTCACGCCGGAAAAACGTCTCGCACTCGAACGCCAACGCCTTTTCAACATTCAGGAAACCCAGACGCTGGAAGGTGCCACCATGAGTCTTGATGGCATCGTGCAGCGTTCCAGCGGCAAATCCACCGTGTGGATCAATGGCCGCGCGCAAGACGAGCACGACGCCGCACGCACGGGCGTTACCGTCCGCCTCACGCCCAAAGACCCGGGGCGGGCGCAACTCTCCCCCGGCGAAGAATCGCCCACGCAACTCAAGGTCGGCGAAGCTATCAACCGCGCCACCGGCGAGCGCAACGACCGGCTCGGCGGCGGCATGGTAAGAACACCCGCCAGTCGTCGCTAGGCGGAGCATCGCAGTGCCACGGCGCGCATACACAAAAAACCCGAGCAAAACCCAGCAAGGCTTTGTGCTGATTGCTTTGGTTGCTCTGCTGGTCATGGGCGCGCTGGCGTTTCTGGTGTCGAATCTATCGCCTGAGTTCGTGCAGGCCTACCGTCAGCGGCAGACAGATGCGGTACTGATGCAAGCGCGCGAGGCGTTAATCGGGTATGCGTTGCAATACCGCGACAAGGAAGCCAGTCAAGGACGCCCCGACCGCATGTATGGCTATCTGCCACTGCCTGATCTCGGTAGCTCACGCAACAACAATACCGGATGCGGCATTGGCCTTGAAGGTTGCGATGCCGCCTACTTCCTTGGCAATACCTTTGATGCCAGGGGAATCGGCCCCACCGTCGCGGGCCGATTCCCCTGGAGAACTCTCGGAACGGGACCGCTACGCGACAGCAACGGCGAATGCCTATGGCTGATCGTCTCCTCGCTGCACAGCCGTATTCAGCGATCTTCACCACCGCCCATTCTGCCCCCCATGAACTGGGACACCCTTGGCCAGCTCGACATCGTTGTCGCTAACGGCACAACCGCCCTGCAAAGCACGCTTGCCTCAGCGCATGACCGCCCCATTGCCATCATCTTTTCACCCGGCCCCCCGCTGGCTGGACAAGACCGCAGCAAGAACCCCACAAGCACCGACGACGTCAGCGAATGTGGCGGCAACTACGACGCGAAAAACTATCTCGACCCGGCCAACACCGCGCTTGGCGGTATCACCAATTACCTGGCAGGCAGCAACAACGCCAACGGGGCCACTGGCGATTCCGACCCCAGCAACGACCCCGACACACCCAAGGCGCTGTCCATCCAGGGTGTAGTGCAGCGCCAAAGCGATGGCAAACTCTGGCCGGGCAATTGCCCCAGTGGTGCAAGCTGCGCCATTGCGGCCAACGACAAAGGCCTGGCGCTAACCACCGATACATTGTTTGGTGCGATTCGTAAAAACGCCAATTTCCGCACTGACATCAATTCCATGCTTGATCGCATGGTCGGTTGTTTGAGGGATCAGGTTGCAGCAGGGGGCAGCTTCACCCCTGTAGCAATTGCCGACAATGCGCCCGACGACAAGCTTGCGGGTCACCTGCCAAGTAGCTCATGCTACGACGACAACCAGAATCCCTTGGGTTACTACAGTCATTACCAAGAGATGGTTTTTGCGGCTAAACCGAATATAGGCACGCTCACAGTCAATGATGACTCCTCCTGCGCTGGCGTACTGTTGTTCTCAAACCAACGCAACTCAATACAACGACGCATCAGCACCACAGACAAAACCACGCCCTTCAATTATCTGGAAAACGTGGAAGACGCTAATAACCTCACAAGTTTTACCGACATAGGTACGAAATTCACGGGTGAAGGCCTTTTAAACCGATCCCCGCCGCAAACAGTGGCGCAAGACATTGTTCGTTGCATTCCATCCACCGCAAGCTTAACGACAGTCACATCACCCAACCTAACTGCAAACCAGCAACTCGTCGCCTACGACCCATCCACCAGGATGCTGACTTTGGGAAAAGCAGACGTGACCAACACCACTGCTGGTGCAGAAAACCTGTTTGGCTGCGCCTGGTTGGCGGATACAAAAAAAATTGGGAGCGGGTTTAGAACCTACTTCCAGTTTTCTTTCAACCAGATTGGCAACACTGGTTTCGTCTTTGCCGCCATTGATGCCGAAAACAATCCAGACCTGCCCTGCGGCATGGCTGGCAGCCATCTCGGCTATTCCGGCAACAACGGCTTGACATCGAAATTGATGTTTCCAAAAATCGGCATTGAGTTTGATCAATCGCGCAATGCAGGTTTTTCTAGTGGCAGCGGAGAAACTTCCACCAACGCGGGGCGCAACGATCCCTGTGGAACATCAAGCTGTGGCGCGAACACAATCACTGGATACAACTCACATGCGGCCATTGTTTATTGGGGGCATGAAATCGCAAACTCTAGCGACCGCGTAACACGGCCTGACAACGACGACAATGTACATGGCTTCCCTGCAGCAGAAAGCTTATCCTCGACCCGACAGCCACCAAAAAATCCTGACACCTCGCCAGGCATCAATCTTGTAAACCTGCGTGCCGCCGGTCGGATTTTTCATGTCCGCATCGAAGTCACACCGACGCGCAGTATCGATATCACTGCCGCAGAAAACAGCAAAACCAGCATGCAAACCAAAGTCTGGATTCTTGCCAACAGCGCGACGGTCGCCAACCAGATTGCCGCCATGAAGAACACCACCCGCCCGATGGCTCAACTCTACCCCGGTTTTACAGAAACACTCAGCGACTCAGCAGCGGTTTTCGATGTCGCCGGAGCTACCTGCAGCACGATCCCCCCAGTGGGGTCATGCCCGACAAACCAGACCTGTGGTTCTGATAACGTCTGTTATCGTCAGGGCATGCAAAGCATAAGACTTGGCTTTACGGGCTCTCAACGTACTCAAGCGCAAGAGGTGACAATCAGCAATATATTCACTACCTGGCTGCCATGACCCGCCGTCTCGCCATCCGCAGCGGCGAAATGCCTATACTGATCGAAGAAGGAGAAAATCCATGAATAGCCTCACACCGCCTGTTTCCCAGCTCAAGGATGCCGATATGCGGGCGGCTCCCGCTGCTTTGGTGAGAGCCGCGCAACGTGCGCGAGAAATTGCCGCGCGCACGGGTACGCCCCTGATCCTGGCGCAACATGGCAAAGTGGTTGAAAAAATCATCACCGCCGACATGATCGCCTCCGTCTCCGACAAGGAATAGCTCTTGACCATATCCCGCACCGTATCGCCAGCGCGCCCCGCAGGCTTGAGTCCGTCTCTGGAAAGTACCCTTGTCCAGACACGGATGCAAAGGGTGCCGACTTTCCACCAGCACGGTTTCACCCTGATTGAAATCGCCATCGTGATGTTCATCGTTACGCTCTTGCTGGGCGGCATGCTGATGCCGCTATCGGCACAACAGGATATTCGCAACCAAGGAAACACCCAAAAACAACTCACCGAAGCACGCGAAGCACTGCTGGGCTTTGCGATGGCCAATGGCCGCCTGCCTTGCCCGGCCACTGCGGCGAGCAATGGCGTTGAGTCGCCCGTTGACGGTGTTGGCGGATGCGCTAATCCGCATGACGGTTATCTACCTGCGGCAACGCTTGGTCTCGCCCCCATTGATGCGCAAGGCTTTGCCGTTGATGGCTGGGGAGGTAACACGATTAACCGCATCCGTTATGCCGTCACTACCGCCAACGCCAGCGCATTTACCACGGCCAATGGCATGAAAACCATCACCATGACGGCATTATCGCCCGATCTGAAGGTATGCAATGCAGGCAATGGTGTAGACCTTGCTACCGCTGACTGTACAGCAACCTCGTCACTTGCCGCAGATGCCGTTGCCGTCATTTATTCCGTTGGCAAAAATGCTAGCACTGGCGGAAATGGTGCGGACGAAACGCACAACCCCAACCCGAATCCGACAGCGGTCGCTGCCGACCGTGCTTTTGTCAGTGCGCAGTCAAGCGCTGACTTTGACGACCAAGTCATTTGGTTATCGAAAAACATCCTCTTTAACCGCATGGTCAGCGCAGGGCAATTGCCCTGACAGCGACAAATCACTGAAAAGTCGGCTCTGATGAAACTACTGCGCAGCAAGGCGGTCGAGCAAACGACACTCTCCTCGCCGCTGCGGATGGCGAGACGGCGCGTCATGCGTGAAAATCGCGATTCAACCCCGCCCTGCCGCTAGAATTCGTGCCTTAACATCGTTCGCCCATCCTTTTTTGGAAATCCCCATGTCCCGCGAATTCAAAATTGCTCCCAGCATACTTTCTGCCAACTTTTCCAAGCTCGGTGAAGAAGTCTCCAACATCATTGCATCGGGCGCCGACTGGATACACTTTGACGTGATGGACAACCATTA
>JAUSQB010000024.1 GCA_030652715.1 Rugosibacter sp. | reverse complement strand
GAATGTGGATGACGAAAAATTTCCGCCGCGCGAAATGTGCCAGTTCATCAACGCGCAAAAAGAACAAGGTTTGCGCGCATCCGCCGTTGAGGCATGGGATAGCTGGGCAAAACAGAAGGTGGACCTTTATGCGGCTTACGAGGCGCAATGCCAGCGTGAAGGCGTGGTCGATTTTGCCGAACTGCTGTTGCGCTCGTATGAACTGCTGACCCGCAACGAGCCCTTGCTGCGCCACTATCAGGAACGCTTCCGGCATATTCTGGTGGATGAATTTCAAGACACTAACAAGCTGCAATACCGATGGTTAAAGCTGCTCGCCGGGCAACACGCGGCGCTGTTTTGCGTGGGCGATGATGATCAGTCGATCTACGCCTTCAGAGGCGCGGACGTAAGCAACATGCGCGATTTTGAACGCGAGTTCCATGTCAAGCACATGATCCGGCTGGAGCAGAACTATCGCTCGCATGGCAATATTCTGGATGCGGCAAACGCCATCATTCAAAATAATCCGCAGCGTCTGGGCAAGAATTTATGGACGCACGCGGGCAGCGGCGAGCCGATCCGCGTGTATGAGGCGTACTCCGATAATGATGAAGCGCGCTGGATTGTGGAAGAAGTGAAAGCGCTGGTCAGAGATGGCCACACGCGTGCCGAAATCGCACTGCTCTATCGCAGCAACGCGCAGTCGCGCGCGCTGGAACATGCCTTGTTCAATGCGGGCATTCCGTATCGTGTGTATGGCGGGATGCGCTTTTTTGAACGCGCCGAAGTCAAGCATGCGCTGGCTTATCTGCGCCTGATCGCCAATGTCAATGACGACACGGCGTTTGCCCGCGTGGTGAATTTTCCCGTGCGCGGCATCGGCGCGCGCAGTCTGGAAGCCTTGCAGGACGCGGCTAAAGCGGCGAACAGCAGCTTTTTTGCGTCTATCCCGCAGGTCAGCGGCAAGGGCGGCACATCGCTCGCCGCGTTTGCGCAACTCATCCATCAATTGAGTGAAGCAGCGCATCTGCCGCTACCTGAGCTGATTGACCATGTGCTTGAGTTGTCCGGCCTGCGCACGCATTACCAGAACGAAAAAGAGGGCCAGGAGCGACTCGCCAATCTGGACGAGCTGATCAATGGTGCCACCAGTTTTATTGCAGAAGAAGGCACCCCGAGCGAAGAAGGGGAATTGTCGGCCGATCTGGCGGCGTTTCTCTCTCACGCATCGCTTGAAGCTGGCGAACACCAGGCCGGTGAAGGGGACGATGCGCTGCAATTGATGACGGTGCATTCGGCCAAAGGGCTGGAGTTCAACATGGTGTTTATCAGCGGTCTGGAAGAAGGGTTGTTCCCGCATGAGAACTCTGTCAATGACACCCGTAACGGCAGCAACGGACTGGAAGAAGAGCGCCGCCTGATGTATGTGGCCGTCACCCGCGCGCGCCAGCGGTTGTATTTGAGCATCGCACAAAGCCGCATGTTGCATGGC
>JAUSQB010000017.1 GCA_030652715.1 Rugosibacter sp. | reverse complement strand
AGTTCATGCCGCGCTGGCGCGCGGGTTATCGCTATGACCAGTTGAACTCGCCCGCGACTTCGATTGGCCTCATCGACAACGGGGCGCTCATGGTGGCGGATTTTCCTATTCTGCAAGCCTTCAAGCCCAAGCGCCAGACAGCGATGGTGGATTGGTCGCCCTCCGAGTTTTCACGCATCCGCCTGCAGCTCGCGCGAGATCAGACGCGTCCGGAAGTGACCGACAACCAGGTCTGGGTGCACTACATCATGAGCCTGGGCGCTCACGGCGCCCACAAATTCTAAATTTCAGGAGCACACACAATGAAACGTCTTTTATCTTTGCTGTTGCTGCTTGCAGCGCTGCCCGCCTGGGCTGTTGTCAATGTCTTTGCAACCGTGCCGGAATGGGGTGCGCTGGCCGAGCAGATTGGCGGCGACAATGTCAAGGTATTTACGGCTACCACCGGCCTGCAAGACCCGCATCGCATTCAGGCCCGACCCTCGCTGATCACCCGTGCGCGGGCTGCCGATCTGCTGATCGCCACCGGCGCCGAACTGGAAATCGGCTGGCTGCCGCTGGTGCAGCGCGAATCCGGCAACCCGCGCATTCAATCCGGACAACCGGGTTACTTCGAGGCAACGAGTGTGGTGACGCTGTTGGAAAAACCGGCGCGGCTCGACCGGGCAGACGGCGACGTGCATGCGGCGGGTAATCCGCACATCCAGACCGATCCGCGCAACTTTCTGCTGGTGGGCGACGCCCTGGCGCAACGCCTGGCGGCCATTGATCCAGCTAATGCGGCAGCTTATGCAGCCAATGCACAACAGTTTGCCAGCCGCTGGCGCGCAGCGATTGTGCGCTGGGAACAGCAAGCTGTACTGCTCAAGGGCGTGCCGATACTGGTACAGCATCGTGCCTTCCCGTATTTGAGCCAGTGGCTGGGGCTGCGCGAGGTCGACAGCCTAGAGGCTAAAGCCGGCATGGAGCCGACCAGCGGCCGCTTGGCGGAGATGCTCGCACGCCAGCACATGCAGCCGGCCAAAATGGTGTTGCGTCCAGCCTATCAGTACGATACGCCGTCACGCTGGCTTGCCGAGCGCACCAGGATCGCCGCTGTTGTGCTGCCTTTTACCGTAGGCGGCACGCCGGAAGCGAAAGATTTGTTTTCCTTGTTTGACGACACCATCAATCGTTTGCTGCAGGGACTCAAAATCCCATGATGAATCGTGCTCCCCTGCTGGCTGTCGATATGGTTCAGGCGGGCTGGAGTTTGGCTGCCGGGCCAGTGATCGGGCCTGTGTCTTTCACTGTAGCGGCGGGAGAAATCGTTGGGCTGGCGGGTCCTAATGGTGCCGGGAAGTCGACGCTACTGGGCGCAGTCAGCGGCGCGGCGCGAGTTTTTTCCGGTCGCGTTGCCTTGGCTGACGGGGCGCGGCTGGCGTTGCAGACGCAGCAATTGCCTGACATTGACGGCGTGCCGATTTGCGGCGCAGAATTGTTGCGGCTTACCGGCGCACCCATCGCAGGTTTGCCGCCGTGGCTGGGGCACCGGCTTTCCCTGCGCATGGACGAGCTTTCCGGTGGGCAGCGGCAGTTTCTCTACCTGTGGGCGTGTCTGGCCGCGCCGGGCGAGGTTGTGCTGCTGGATGAGCCAACCAATAATCTTGACCCCGCCGGTGTGGATTTTCTCGCCACCGCCCTGCGCCAGCGCGCCGCCGCAGGCGCTGCCATCGTGCTGGTCAGCCATGATGCGGAATTTCTCGCCGGCATCTGCCAGCGCACTGTGAATGTCGTGAAGGTGGGGTCATGAATTTCGACCTGGTTTTCGATCCGCTTTTCCTGCGGCCTTTTTTGACCGGGCTGGTGTTTGCTGTGTTGTTGCCGCTCCTCGGCTGCTATCTGCGTCTGCGCGAGGAATGGCTGGCCGCACTGGCACTGGCGCAAATGGCGGCAGCGGGTGCGCTGCTGTCACTCTTGACCCCCTTGCCGCTGATGGCGGGTGGACTGGCTGCCGCATTCGCTGCCGTGCTGCTCAAGAATGCGTTTGAGGGCGGCCGACGCGGTCGGCAGGGCGCGGCCTATGCGCTGCTGCTGTTGCTGGGCTGGGGGTTGTCCATTCTGCTGGTGTCTAATCTGCCCTTGGCCGAGCGCATCGGGCATGCGTTGTTCGATGGCCAGTTGTATTTCACCGAGCTGGCGCATCTCGTCGCGGCATTGGTTTGCGCGGTCGTCGTGCTGGGCTTGCTGGTACGTCTTTCGCCGCAGCTTTTGCAAGCGCATTTTTTTGAGGATTTTTTCCGCAGCCGGGGTGGCTCGCCACGCCGCATCGGGTTGATGTTTGATTTTCTGGTAGCCGCCGCGTTGGCGCTGGCTACCATGAGTCTGGGCGTGATGAGCGCTTTCGCCCTGATTTTCGTGCCGCCCTGGCTGGCCTGGCGACATGCCCGCTCGTGGCGCAGTTCGCTGGTTTTGGCTGCGGGCATCGGCGTTGCTGCTTATGTGCTGTCCTTTGTTCTCGCGCTGGTTCTCGATCAACCGTTTGGCCCTCTACTGGCGCTAGTGCTGGTCGGCTTGGGTCTGGTCGAAGCACTGGTTGAGGCGATTTGGCAACGCCTGCATGAGATAGTTGGTACAAGCTGAATCGGCCTGCGCTGGGCGGGCGGTATACTCGCATGCTGTAGCGGATTTGGATTTAATCTTCTACAAAATATCATCGCCAAGACAAGGACATTTATGGAGCAATATCACGGCACGACCATTCTTTCTGTGCGACGCGGCAACCAGGTGGCGCTAGGCGGAGATGGCCAGGTAACGCTGGGCAATATTGTCATCAAAGCCACGGCACGCAAGATACGGCGGCTTTACAACGATCAGGTACTGGCAGGGTTTGCGGGCGGTACGGCGGATGCTTTCACCCTGTTCGAGCGCTTCGAAGCCAAGCTGGAAAAGCATCAGGGCAAGCTCTTGCGCGCAGCAGTCGAGTTGGCCAAGGACTGGCGCACGGATCGCATGCTGCGGCGGCTGGAAGCCATGCTGGCGATTGCCGATCGCGAGCATTCTCTGGTCATTACTGGTAATGGCGATGTGCTGGAGCCGGAATTCGGCATCGTCGCTATCGGCAGCGGCGGCGCGTATGCGCAATCTGCCGCGCGGGCGCTGCTGGAAAATACGCAGCTTGCCCCGGACGACATTGTGAAAAAATCATTGGCAATTGCCGGCGATATTTGCATCTACACTAACCAGAACCACTTGATTGAAACGCTCGACTGAGACCACATTTTTATGTCCGCAATGTCTGTCATGACGCCTGCTGAAATTGTTTCCGAACTTGATAAACACATCGTAGGGCAGGCGCGCGCTAAACGTGCCGTAGCCATAGCCCTGCGCAACCGCTGGCGGCGGGCGCAGGTCGCCGAGCCTTTGCGCACCGAAATTACGCCCAAGAATATTTTGATGATCGGCCCCACGGGTGTGGGCAAAACCGAGATTGCACGACGACTGGCGAGGCTGGCCAATGCGCCCTTCATCAAGATCGAGGCGACCAAATTTACT
>JAUSQB010000011.1 GCA_030652715.1 Rugosibacter sp. | reverse complement strand
GAACAGGCTGCTTTTTTTGAGCGTGTAAGGACTGCATATTTACACATTGCAGCAGAAAATCCGTTACGCGTGAGACTGATTGACGCGACACAGCCTTTGGAAACGATAAATAAAGTACTTGAGAAATCAATTGCAATATTATGATTTAAAATTTAACAAGAAGATAAAGCATAACTTGCTTTGGCAAGGACTGGCACATCTGCCGCATGCATTGCTGCTAACTGGTCCATCCGGTGTAGGCAAGCGCGATTTTGCCGAACGGCTTGCTGCGCTGCTGCTTTGTGAAGCAGCGACATCCGACATGGAAGCCTGCGGGCAGTGCGTTGCCTGCCGCTGGCTGGCAGCCGGAAATCATCCGGATTTTCGTCGTATTACTCCAGGCGAGGATAAAGAAACAGAAACGGAAGAAGCTAAAAACGAAAAGAGTAGTGAAAAAGCCAAAAAGCAAGGGGCTGACATTATCCGTATCGACCAGATTCGCGAACTGGAAGACTTTGTTTTTGCCGGCAGCCATCGCCAAGCCAACCGGGTAGTATTGGTTACAGATGCTGAGGCCATGAATAGTGCCGCCGCCAATTCACTTCTTAAACTACTTGAAGAACCACCTTCAAGTGTTCATTTTATATTGATTTCATCGAGAAAAAAAAATCTTTTACCTACCCTGCGCAGCCGCTGCCGCATCATCCCTTTCACGCAACCGGATAGGCAGGCAGCCGCCGACTGGCTGGGATGTGCCAGTCTGGAAAAACAGGCGACACGCTATCTTGACTTGGCCGGGGGTGCCCCTCTGCGTGTCGTGCAATGGAAAAATGAAGGGCAACTGGCGGCCATTGATACCTTGCTGGAAAGCCTCCTCACGGCGCGTAACGATCCGATCGCGCTGGCGGCAAGCTGGGATGCGATGCTCAAAGGCAATGCGTCATTTCGCATGGAAAACCTGGTCGAAGGCGTGCAACGCTGGTTGTTTGATTTAACGTTGGAGCGCATGAGCGGTGAAATTCATTATCATCGCGGCTGGCCACACTTCAAAAATATCGAAATGCTTGCCCCTGCAGCATTGATTGCCGCCTGGCATGCAATCAACACCTTTCGCCGCAGCTCGCGGCATCCACTTAACCAGCTTTTATTCCTTGAATCCCTGGCTTTTCATTATCTGCGTGCCCTGCGACCGCAAACCCCATGACACCAGAATTGCTCGTTGATTCCCACTGTCATCTTGACTTTCCAGACTTTCAAGGACAGGAAGATGTCTATCTAGACGCCATGAATAGTCACGGGGTAGGGTGGGCACTTATCGCCGGGGTAGCTCTGGAACGCTTTTCCGGTGTCCTGGCACTGGTCGATCGCTTTCCGAATCTGTATGCCGGGGTTGGCGTGCATCCCGATTCGCAGCAGGGTGAGGAACCTGATGAAAGTATCCTGCTGCGCTTAGCCCAGCACCCCAAGGTCGTAGCCATAGGTGAAACCGGCCTTGACTACTACCGACTCGAAGGTGATCTGGAATGGCAACGAGAACGTTTTCGTACCCATATTCGGGCTGCCAAAAAATGTCGCAAGCCATTGATTATTCACACCAGAGAATCAGCAGCCGATACACTGTGCATTCTTCGAGAAGAAAATGCCGGTGATGTAGGCGGGGTATTTCATTGTTTTACAGAAACACAGGAAACCGCAACTGCTGCTCTTGATCTGGGCTTCCATATCTCTATTTCCGGCATCGTCACATTCAAAAAAGCCCAGCAAGTCAAGGATGTCGCTGCTTTTGTGCCGCTTGATCGATTATTGGTTGAAACCGACTCGCCCTATCTTGCACCGGCACCATACCGCGGCAAACTGAATCAGCCCGCCTGGGTACGCCATGTGGCTGAGGAAATTGCCCGATTACGCGGGATAACGGTGGACTCACTAGCGCATGCGACGACCACCAACTTCTTCAAGCTTTTCATTAAAATTGAAAATTAACTCTATAATTTCAATATATTTTTTATTTTTCAGCCTGCCGGTATATGCAGGCGCTTATGAGGATATTTTGATTGCTGTCCAGAATGACGATAATGTCGCCGTCATCGATTTAATTCATCGTGGCATGGATGTGAATACAACAGACCGTAGCGGTTCATCCCTGCTGATGACAGCGGCACGGAATGGTAATCAGCCTTTGGTCACGCTATTGCTGGCTAATCGGGCTAACCCAAAGCACCAAAATCAGTATGGAGATTCAGCCCTGGCACTGGCATCTCTCAAAGGATATTTTGCCATAGCCGATCTGCTGCTTGCTGCTGGGGCAGATGTCAATCCAGAGGGTTGGGCACCACTGCATTATGCTGCATTTTCTGGACACACCAAGCTTGCAGCGCTGCTGTTATCACATGGAGCGAAGATAGATGCCCGTGCACCAAATGGACAAACCGCATTGATGCTTGCTGCAAAAAATGGGAAACTTGAGCTTGTGCATCTGCTGCTTAATGCTCGCGCCGATATGAATCTGACCGATCTCAACGGAAAGAGCGCGCAACGGTTGGCAGAACAACAAAGAAATAGCGATATTGCCGACTATCTGCGCAAGATGGATGCAACCAATTGAGTGTGAGTGGGCAAGTGCAATTAGCCCCTCTCTAACCCTCCTTATACTTTAGTTCGCATAATTTGCCGCAAAGTCAAAGGCAAACTGCGGTTTTGCATGGGGTAGGGTGAGAAAAGGCTTCACCCAACCCCACAGCAAAGCATGACAAAACGGAGCGCGTAAAGGGGTATTCATAACAGCTTGGCCGATGAAGCTGGCCAAACTGTTACAAAGCTTCCCCTTGACGTAATTGACCTATCCTGTGAACTATCAAAAAAAAAACATCATGGTGCCGCTACGTCGCTACGCGCCGTTAGCGGCTTCATGATGTGATGATAAGCCAAAAGGCGAAGCGTCATGCTTTGCATCTATTGTCTTAACTGGGTCAGCCTTCCAAGGCATAAAAGGCAAACCCTGTGCGATCCATTGCTCACACATCTGCACAGTTGTTTCGTAAATGCTCCCCTGTTGCGTGAAGCACTTGCAGTCGGTTTTCTCAACATTAATACAACCAACAACCACCGGAACGCTTTGAGGCTTAGTAAGCTCATCGTAGGCGGGTGCCGTATGCATCACGCCAAGTTCACGCGGGACGTATTGCTGTGTGTATTGTTCAGGATTTTTAATGTCACCGGTCGAACTCCGCACAGATGACTTTTCAGAAAGCTCTATCACCTGATTTTTTTCAGGAGAAAAATTACCCTGTATCCTTGTATAAACCTTATAGATAAACCCAAGAAGAACAGGAATCAAAACAATAGAAGCCCAAAAAAACCACGGCTTTTTGACCTTTAAGGCAGTATGGGCCTCAGCCGACTTATACAAACCAAAAACCTCTTTCGCCGGTTTATAACGCTCCTTAGACGCTAAATCGCGACTTATCTTGCTATCTGGATCGCCAACCTCGTTCCACTCGTATTTATAGCGACCCAAAACAGAACTGCGAATGTGGGTGTGTTTGCGAGTCAAACGCCTGCAAGTAGTATCCAAGAAAGACGGATGCTGTGTAATCAACCATACATCAATACCAGTATGCCGATGTGTTTCGAGCGCTGCGACATGATCGGGAATTTTAGACGTAGCCGCTCTTGGCCTGAAAACATTTTGCGCCTCATCAATAACCAAAAGTGAGTTAGGAGGGAAAGCATAAACCGGCTGCAATATGCTCGAATCCTCTAGTGTAGGCTCAAGCCTTGTCCATTCTGCCAATGGCGGCACCATCTGATGGGGTATTTTAAGATCGCGAATGCCCATGACAAAAATCGGGCGATCTTTAATCTCTGACAACATTTGAACAACTAACGCCGTCTTGCCCTCGCCAGTATTACCAGTAATCAACGTAATCATGACGACAACTTAGCGTATCGCTCGACAGCCATAATCGCAGATCGAGTGGCCACAGCCCCTAAAACAATACCAAGCGCCTCACCAACGCCAGCAATAGATAAGATAGCAACAGCACTCGCAGGGATAGACCCCCACTGAGCAATTACAGCACTCCTAACCTGATCAGCAATAGCCGAATATCCAGCATAGGAAACTAATCCTATGCCAAGTGCAACGAGTATTTTTTTAGCCGCAGGCCCAACCAAAGCCATCAACCAAACCGCTAAATTAGCCATCTTGACGTACTCCCAAAACAATATATCCAGCCATCAACCAAGCCATAAGCAGCACAATAGGATGCAACATGCCGGCGAAATCGCAAGTTGGTTGCCACGAGAAAACAGCACCATGAGCCAGCGGAACATCCGGAGGACAAGTAAGGGATAAAGATAAAGATTCCGGTGTAATGCTGATATCCGGAGCCTCAGAACCAATCACCGCATCATCCTCAGGTGTGCCCAATTCCTTACAACCAACACGCTCAGGATTAAGTTCGCACTCGTCAGGCTTCGGCTCATCCTCGAGAGGTACAGTACTATCAGCAGGCTGAGTTGGTGGAGTCTGGCCAGACGAGTAATTAGTTACAGTAGTTGTAGTTTCGCCGGTGTAATTATTAGTAGTCGTATTCGTAACAGTCGAACTCCCATCGCCATTAGTAACTGTTACGCTTGTAGTCGTCTTAGTTTTTTCTGGTTCTGATGACTGGACTGTACCCGTGCCATCAACACACTTTTTAATACCGTTGACAGTAATACTTATTTGATCTAATGCGCACGTAGTAACAGGCAAAGATGATGTATTACTAGGTATGCCAGGCGCACTGCTCGGCGTACAAGTTTCATCCGGACCGAGATGAGCGAAATCACCTTTAGCGTAATAATGCTTTACGCCATTAATAAGCGATGTAGCGGCAGGACTGACACCGGAAAACAAAACACCACAACCATTGGAAGAACAACGTAATCCAAAACTAGCTAGTGGAGACGTGCCCAAATCAAAATAACCCGATACCAAAATGCTACCGGCAGAAGGGCAACGAGCAACGCAACTCGAATTATCAAGTTGAGAATAATTTGCATTGCACTTGCACGAACCACTAACCAAAGTAGAGTTAGGAGGACATTGATTAGTTGTTGTACGACAAACGTAATCATTATCAATAACCTGTCGAGATGACCCGGAAGGACATGTATATGTACGACCTACTGCAAATGCATTGCCAGTAGCGCCAGAAATACAATTACCACCTGTATAACTCACGCCAGATAACGTGTAACCCTGCGACCAGCACGCACTAGCACAAACAGCGCCCACACTGTTGCCCGTAAACACAGTAGATGGCCCACCGCAAGCAGCCTGAGAAAAATTGCCAGAATAAAAATTAGATGAAGGTGGAACTGTCTGTATCGCTGGCGGGAAGGCAGAATAAGCATTATGAATAAATGCGAAAACAAAAATCAAGCCAAACAAAAAACGTTTAATGGCACCCGCTAATATCGAGATCATCGCAAAATAACCCAGACGGGAAGCACAACTAGCAAGACACCGAGCAATAAATATAGTTCGCTCATTTGGTCATCCAGAGAAACTTGATACAGAGCGCAAGAATCATGGCCGTTGCAATGCCCCATCCAATCGTTACGCCATCCACAAAATACTCTGTCGGCTCACACGTGGGAAATGTCGGATACTCAGCTAAAACGGTATAGCGCAATGTATGTAACCCGTTCGAGTCAATAGCCCATGATTTTAAAAACCAGATACCAGTGTTATCCGTGGTGTACTCTGTTAAATAGGAGGTACTGCCACTAGTTAAAACCGGTGCGCTGCCCGAAAAAAAAGCATCGACAGCCTCGGATTGAGAGGCATAACATCGATCGCCGAAAAGCGCACCGGTGGCCATTACTTAGTACGGCGCAAGTATTGGATGGCGTAAATCGTGAAAAATGCCACGAGGAACGCGGTAGCAACAGTAACACCATCGTTCTGCATAGCCGTGATGGCATCAGTCACCGCCACGGGTACAGCGGCAAAAGCAGCTAGAGGAAGAAATCCAACAACAGCAACAATTTTTTTAAACATTTGAAGCTCCTTTAAAAAATGCCCTATAAATAATCCGCGCATCGGGCAAGGCGCGAACTTTTTGCCAAATGGCAAAACCTAATCAGCGTTTACAGCGGTATCAGCACAAAACGGGCAATAGGGTTCGCCAAACCATAAAAATTCAACATCAGCCAAAGAAACCTGCTCATTGCAGCGCATGCACTCATATAAATCGGAATCGTCGGTACAAGTACCCGCCTCAATTTCAGACGCACATGATTGACAAACTTGCTCTGCACCGAAGTAATCAAAATGGCTCGCGTCTTCTGACTGGAATCCGCAGCGTTCACACTCAAAATCATCCCACTCGTTACCCTCTGAATCAATCATAAAATTCCCCTTTCATTGAGACACCTAAATTCAGGCAGATTTTTGCCGAATGGCAAAACCTAGAAAGCCAAAAAACAAGAATCAACACAATTTATGCAGCGACACGAATATCAGCCCAACAAGTAACGGGCCTAGCCAAGATGACACGCACGGCTTGAAACGGAATCACATTACCGGCGCACAACTGAGCGTCAGAAAAACCGGCCTTGCGAAGTACCGAAATATGACGGCGCCAGGTACGCAAAGCCATGCTCGACTTCGTTTCCTCAAACCCATCGACTTTAATATTGCGGTACGTGGCAAACGCCTGTAATGCTTGCTGATGCGTCACGCAAGCGCCTTTCTCAATTTGTCCCACTATCTGTTCACGTCCCATATCTTTAACCTCCAGCCCGCCCGTTAATGGCCCAAAAAAATCAATATATAAATGTTGCAATGCCTCTGCCGTCAAACTCAACCACTTGCCGCCTGCTTGCTCAAACCGCCGAAACCAACGCGCACAGCGCGAGTGCTCAAGCCTTAAAAGCCTGTCAGCCATAGTTAATTGTTCTGGCGATAAATCGGACTCTTCAAGCTTGCCCTTGCGGATTAACACTTTAAGGTGCGCACCTTTGGCGTAAGCCTTGCCCTTGGTAAGATCAGAAGTTGGCGACCAGTAAACAGTGTCACCACCTCTAGACGTACTACCGGCTTTACGGCGCACACCATCTGTATTTAGTAACTGCCGCAAAGCCTGACGAACAGAAACCGCGTCAGGCAAAACATAATTA
>JAUSQB010000004.1 GCA_030652715.1 Rugosibacter sp. | reverse complement strand
ACCATGAAGCTGGGCACGATGGCAGCGCAATTGCCAGGCAGTCTTGAAGATGCGGACCAGATTTTTTGCTATGCCAATAAGCTGGGCTGGGATGTGGGTGCGGTGCTGGCACCCCTTGGCAGCAAAGCGCAATGTTTTGAGAATATTGAGCAACTTGTTTCGTCTGTCGTGGCTAGCGCGCGTGAAGGCGACCATGTTTTAGTCATGAGCAACGGAGGTTTTTCTGGGGTGCATGAGCGCCTGCTGCAAGCGCTCGGTAACTCATCGACGAAATGAATGCAATCCCGTAAAAATAAATATGCAATGTGTCTGTATATGATGGTGAAAATTTTTTGGTCGAGATAGTTTGCGCGCCCTGCTGAGCAAACTAAAAAACCCATGATAGACTTCGCGCTAATTTTTTTCACATTGATCTAAGTCAAAAACTATTGCCGTAGCGAGTTAAATAAAATTAAACGGTGCAATGTATTTTTTAGCGGCAAATTGAATATATCGATGGCAAGCAGGTGGAGTTTCGTCCTTGAGATTAAGGATAGATTAAATTATTAACTTGTTGTTTTTAAAAGTTTTGTTCTTGATATAAGAGGTTTGAATATGACCAGAGCAGCGCAAAGGGTGGGGGTATTACGTCTGGCCGGCGGGGTGGTTTTAACCTTGTTGGTGCAAGTTGCAAACGCAGCTTACCAGGTTAATTTTCAGGAGCCGGCGACGAAGCTTGCCCAGACTGTATCCGATCTGCACATGATGATGATGTACATCTGCGGGGTTATTTTTGTTGGTGTTTTTGGGGTAATGTTCTACTCCATAGTAAAGCATCGCAAATCGTCTGGCAGAGTTGCTGCAACGTTCCATGAGAATACGACGGTAGAAATTCTATGGACTGTGATTCCGACGATCATTTTGTTGCTCATTGTGTGGCCTATTACCAAAACCGTTGTAGCCATGCGTGATGCGACGGGAGCCGATATTACTATTAAGGCGACGGGGTATCAGTGGAAGTGGGGTTATGACTATATTAAAGGGGAAGGCGAGGGCATCAAGTTTATGAGTACGCTTTCAACGCCGCGCGAGCAGATTGAGGGCAAAGCACCCAAGGGTGAGAATTATTTGCTGGAGGTGGATAATCATCTCGTTGTTCCGGTAGGGAAAAAGATACGTATTTTGACAACGGCAGAAGACGTGATTCATGCCTGGTATGTACCGGCATTCGCTGTAAAGCAGGATGCCATACCTGGATTTATTCGTGACACGTCATTTCGCGCTGAGCGTGAAGGGACGTTCCGTGGCCAATGTGCCGAGTTGTGTGGCAAGGATCATGGGTATATGCCCATCGTGGTTGATGTGGTTTCAGAAGAGAAATACAACACTTGGGTAGAAGAACAAAAAACCAGAATGACAGCCGAGGCCGATGATCCGTCCAAAGTTTGGACCATGGATGAATTG
>JAUSQB010000001.1 GCA_030652715.1 Rugosibacter sp. | reverse complement strand
AAAAAAGCGGCAGGCATCATTACCGACTACACTGCGCAACTGGCGCAGCGTGACATATTCGCCGGAACGGGTGGACATGGAAGCCTTTTCGCCATTGCGAAACAAGCTCACGAACTGTACCAGGGCGACATCCAGTCGGCTGGCGTCCGCCCCGGTCGCCGTCAGCGCGCCTTTAACGCGCGCGATGTAGCCGTGGTGGTCTGCACCCCAGACATCAATCAATTTGTCAAAACCGCGCGCAAACTTGTTCAGGTGATAGGCAATATCGGAAGCAAAATAAGTGTAAATGCCATTGTCACGGCACACGACGCGATCTTTCTCGTCGCCAAATGCCATCGAGCGAAACCACAACGCGCCGTCCTGCTCGTAGGTGTGATTATTCGCAGCAAGCATTGCGACCACTTTCGCCACCTCGCCGGAATCATAAAGGCTGCGCTCGGAAAACCAGACGTCAAAGTGCACGCCAAACTCTTCCAGATCCGCACGGCAATCGGTGAGCTGTTCATTGAGTACATGCCGGTGAATCGCATGCCACCCCTCGCCCAGCAACTGCTTGCCGACCACGATGAAAGCATCCAGCCGTTCATCCAGATCATCCGTTTCAGGCACAGCTACCATAACATCTGCTGCCGGGCGAACGTGCCGGTCGGCCTGCGCCGCCTTGATCTGTTCGGCCATCTCGAACACGTAGTCACCCTGATACGCATTGGGCGGAAACGGAGTCGCCTCGCCATAGATCGCCAGATAGCGCAGCCAGGTGGAGACGGCCAGGATATCCATCTGCCGCCCCGCGTCATTCACATAATATTCACGGCTCACGTCAAAACCGGCAAATGCCAGCAACGAGGAAAGGCTGGCACCATACGCCGCCCCGCGACCATGCCCGACATGCAAGGGCCCGGTGGGATTAGCCGAAACGAATTCAACTTGCAGTCGGCGGCCACTCGCGGGTGTACTGCCAAAATTCGCTCCTTGTGCAAAAATCGTCGGCACAATCGCCGTGCGTGCACTCGACGTGAGCGTGAAATTAATAAACCCCGCTCCGGCAATTTCGGCTTTTTCAACAAACGGGGATACAGGTAAAACCTGCACCAGACGCTCCGCCACCTGGCGCGGATTCGTCTTCAAGCTGCGCGCCAATTGCAGCGCCAGGCTACTGGCAAAGTCGCCATGACTCGCTTGCTTGGGACGTTCAATGAGAATATCAGCGTCCCATTGCTCAGGCGCTACGCTCTGTAGCGCAGTACGTAACAAATCGGTGAGGTGTTGGCGCAGGGTTGGTGGAGTTACGGACGGCATAGAAAAGACAAGGCAGGCATTGAACGAGTGCTGAATTATACTTCTCGTTTCCTGAACGTCTGCTCTTAGCCGTGCGCATCCTTCGACTCTTTCGCCTCATTCGCATTGCCCGCGTGGTCTACCTGTACGGTCTGGACCGCATGATCCTCGACAACGAGAAGGTCTTTGGTGTCTGGGGACGTATTGCCTGGTCACTGCAAAAACTCCTTTTCTGGCGTGATCTATCTACTCCGCGCGGCCAGCGGCTGCGTGAAGCGCTAGAAGCGCTGGGGCCTATCTTTGTCAAATTCGGGCAGATGCTCTCCACCCGCCGCGATCTTGTGCCCGTTGATCTGGCAGATGAACTTGCCAAGCTGCAAGATCAGGTGCCGCCCTTTGCTTCTGCGCTGGCAATCAGTGAGTTAGAGGCCGCCTATGGCAAACCCGTGGACCAAGTGTTTCTGGCATTTAATCCCAAGCCCGTGGCTTCCGCTTCGGTGGCTCAAGTCCATTTTGCAACACTTCCCGATGGCCGTGAAGTCGCCGTGAAAATACTGCGCCCGGGCATACGGCGGATTATTGATCACGATATGGCACTGCTCGAAATAGCAGCGATCTGGCTGGAAAAGCTCTGGGCCGATGCGCGCCGACTCAAACCGCAAGAAGTCGTGGCCGAGTTCGACAAGTATTTGCATGACGAGCTGGACCTGATGCGCGAAGCGGCGAATTGCTCGCAGCTGCGGCGCAATTTTGCCGACTCGTCACTGCTCATCGTGCCTGAGGTTTATTGGGATTGGTGCACGCAAAACGTGATGGTCATGGAGCGCATGCATGGCCTGCCGATTTCGCAAACTGACGCGTTAAGGGATGCGGGCGTGGACATTCCCCAACTGGCGCGTGCCGGGGTTGAAATTTTCTTTACGCAGGTATTTCGCGATGGATTTTTTCATGCCGACATGCATCCGGGTAATATCTTTGTTGCCACCGGGGGCAACACCCATGGCCGCTATATTGCGCTGGACTTCGGCATTGTGGGCACGCTGACCGATACCGACAAAAACTATCTGGCACAAAACTTTTTGGCATTTTTCCGGCGCGATTACAAACGCGTCGCCGAAGTCCATGTGGAATCCGGCTGGGCACCCAAAACAACCCGGATTGATGAATTTGAATCCGCCATTCGCGCTGTGTGCGAACCTATTTTTGATCGCCCCTTGAAAGACATTTCCTTTGGCCGCGTGCTGTTGCGCCTGTTTCAGACTTCACGCCGCTTCAACGTCGAAATACAGCCTCAGCTGGTGCTGCTACAGAAAACCCTGCTCAATATCGAAGGCCTCGGCCGCCAGCTTGACCCCGATCTTGACCTGTGGAAAACCGCCAAGCCTTTTCTCGAGCGCTGGATG
>JAUSQB010000496.1 GCA_030652715.1 Rugosibacter sp. | reverse complement strand
ATGCGTTTTTGCAGCGCGTAGACACATTAGTGAAATCATCGCTTGGGCCCAACACCCGCTTAACGCTGGAACGTGAAGGGGAAGAGGCGCTTTTCATCAGCTTTCGCATCGACGATACAGCGGATGGCGAATACTGGCTGGCCTTGCCCAGCGAACGGCTGGCGCGGGTTTTACCCTTGAGCTGGATCGGTTGGAGCGCTGCGGCCTTGTTGCTCTCGCTCTTGGGTGCATGGCTGATTGTTTTCCGCATCACGCGACCACTCAAGCTGCTGGAGCATGCAGCAAGAAAAGTCGGTGCTGGCAAGACGCCGCCCTACTTGCCTGAACACGGCCCCACGGAAGTGGCTACGGTCAGCCGCGCCTTCAATCAAATGAGTGCTGACCTGGCCCAGCTTGATCAAGACCGTGTGTTGATTCTGGCTGGCATTTCGCACGATTTGCGCACCCCGCTTACGCGCTTGCGCATGGGTATCGAAATGACGGCCGAGGGTGCCATGCGCGAGGGCATGGTTGCCGATGTCGAAGAAATGGATAAAACCATCGGCCAGTTTCTCGATTTCTCACGTATCGACAGTGGCGAAGCCCTGTCAGAAATCGACCTGAGCACACTGCTGATCGAGCTAGCCGCACAATACCAGCGACGCGGGTTTGCCGTCGTCGCCCCGCCCACGCCATCCAGTAACGGATTCAAAACTCTTACGCTGGGACAACCACAAGCCTTGCGCCGTGCCGTGGGCAATCTGATTGATAACGCCCTGCGCTATGCCGGTCAGGATCAACCCATCGACCTCACGCTCATCCGCGTGGAACAAAAGTTGATCATTGATGTGTGCGATCACGGCCCGGGCATACCTGAAGACGCAGTCGAGCGGATGAAACGTCCGTTTACACGATTGGATTCTGCACGCAGCAATGCTGCTGGCACCGGCCTTGGCCTGGCCATTGTCAACCGTATTATTCGCGCGCACAACGGCCGTCTGGATTTACTCCCTCGCCCCCAAGGTGGGCTTATTGCCCGCATCACACTGCCCGGCTCATGAACATGTCCACGAACAATAATGCTTCTCCCATCGATGCTACCCCATACGCTTTGCTTGGCGGCGAAACAGCAGTACGCCACCTGGTGAACCGTTTTTATGCGCTGATGGACATCCGGCCAGAAGCACAGGGCATACGCCGACTGCACCCGCAAGACCTTGCCGGTTCAGAAGAAAAACTGTTCATGTTTCTTTCCGGCTGGCTGGGCGGGCCGCAACTATTCATTGAAAAATATGGCCATCCAAGATTACGCCAACGTCATCTTCCGTTTGCAATCGGCACCGATGAGGCTAGCCAATGGATGGATTGCATGCGCCAAGCGCTGGCTGAAACAACAACGAATGAAGCCTTGCGCGCGCAACTCGGTATTGCGCTGACCGAACTTGCCTTGCATATGCGTAACCGGCAAGATCAAGACACGCCTGTAGCATGAATCGGCAACAAGCTTAATTGTCCGGGTACAACGGAAATACCGCCCGCGTTTCATAGCGCGGATGCATCCCCTGCGGAATCGATTCGAGCAGAAAAAACTCGCGCACAGACCAGCCGAGCGGTGAGCCCAGGCGCGGCAGCGATGCGCATCTCACTCTCCGTGCAAGCGTGACATGTGGCACAAAATGTGAAGACGCCAGTGTCATAGGAAAGCCCGCTGCCAGTAAAGCACTCTTCAGTTGGGCCGCCAGCATCCAGGGAAGCGCACCCGCATGCAAGGCAGACTTCATCGCCGATGGCTCTGCAAAAGGTTCCCGAAGGGACGCACCGCGCTGGCGCTGGTGACACG
>JAUSQB010000494.1 GCA_030652715.1 Rugosibacter sp. | reverse complement strand
TCGCTGACGTGAATCAAGCGACAGGGCTGCATGTAGCCGTCCGATGGCGCGGCGTGGGCGGCGGCTTAGAGGCGGTCAAGCAGGCCGTTCGGCAATGCGCCGGGAACGAATTCGCGGATGTCGCGGCGGCTGTGGATGGCGTGATAAATCGCGGCGATGGACGCATCATCGAAGGCGTTGGGGTTTTCCGCGCTGGCGTTTTCTGTGTTCATGGCAGAAACAAGGCGGCCGCCGCTGTGGGGTTGGAGGGAAAGTAAAAGTGTACGTAAGAAGCGGTCAGGCGTTGTAACCGGTAAATGGCTTCGCCTTGTGTTTTTCCTGCAAGGGCGCGCTGGCGGCGGGCGTGGGTGAGCGGCATTAATGATGTTTCTGTTTTGGAGTAATGAAACGTGTGGCCACGCAGCGTGCCTTCGGGCAGGTCTGCTTCCTGCCCGCCAAGCGCGGTGAGGCGTTCTTGCATGGCGACGTGACCGGGAAGAAGCTTTGCCATGGGATGCGTATTGCCTTCTTTGTCAGCGAGGGTATCGAAGAGCACCATCATACCGCCGCATTCGGCGAGCAGGGGTTTGCCCGCATTCACATGATCATGGAGTTGGGCAAATAAGTCGCGGCGTTGGGAAAGCGTTGCGGCGTGCAGTTCCGGATAGCCGCCAGGCAGCCAGAGCGCGTCGCAATCCGGCAATGTATCGCCAGCCAGCGGCGAGAAAAAGACCAGCTGCGCGCCCAGTGTTGCCAGCAATTCGAGATTCGCCGGGTAGAGGAAACAGAACGCGGCATCGCGGGCGATGGCGATGGCTTTGCCGTCGAGGAGCGGTGGCACGGTGGAAAAAGTAGGCTCTGGTGACGCCCCGAAGGTAGTGCAAAGCAAGGCGATTGGCACTTCAGTCAGCGCTGCCAGCGGCGTTTTTTCCAGGTGATCCGCCATGCGGTCGAGGCGCGCCATCAAGTCGTCAATTTCCGCTGCCTGATGTAAACCCAAATGCCGCTCGGGAAGTGTGGCTTCTGCATCGCGCGGCACCGTGCCGCACCAGCGAATGTTGGATGTCAGACTCTCTTCGAGCATCTCCGCGTGCCCCGCGCTGGCGACGCGATTGGCCAGTACGCCGTAAAACGGCAAGTCTGGCTGATAGGTAGCCAAACCGTGGGCAATGGCGCCAAAGGTTTGCGCCATGCTGCCCGCATCAATGACCGCCAGCACGGGCAGGTCAAAGCGGCGCGCGATGTCGGCGGCGGATGGCGCGCCATCGAACAGGCCCATCACGCCTTCGACCAGAATGACCTCCGCATCCTGCGCGGCGCGTGACAAGCGCCAGGCAGCGTCAATCTCGCCGCACATCCACAGGTCGAGGTTCTCGCACGGGTTGCCGGAGGCGACCGCATGAATCATCGGGTCGAGAAAATCCGGCCCGCATTTGAAGACGCGCACGCGTTTTCCCTGGCGCGCATACAGCCTGGCGAGCCCGGCGACGATGCTGGTTTTGCCCTGGCCGGAGGCCGGTGCGGCGATCAATAGACCCGCCCCTCCCATCCTCCCCTCGTGGGGAGATGACGGCTGTTCGCCACTATGTGGCTCCGGATGGTTGGCTGCCGCCATCAAAACTCCACGCCCGGCATGGCCTTGACGCCCGCCTTGAACGCATGTTTGACCAGACCCATGTCGGTCACCGTATCCGCTGCTTCAATCAGTTTCTCAGGCGCGGCGCGGCCGGTGATGATGACGTGCTGCATGGGCGGGCGTGCGGCCAGGTCCGCCAGCACGGTATCCAGCTCAAGCCAGCCGTATTTGAAGGCATAGGTGAGTTCGTCCAGTATCACCAGGTGAATTGTCGGGTCGGCAAGAAAAAGTCGGCTCTGGCGCCACGCCGCCTGGGCGGCCTGAGCATCCTTTTCCTTGTCCTGCGTCTCCCAGGTGAAGCCTTCGCCCATCACGTGCCATTCAACATTCGGCTGGCGGCGGAAGAAACCTTCTTCGCCGGTGTCGCTGCGGCTTTTGACGAACTGCACGACGCCCGCTTTAAAGCCATGCCCCAGCGCGCGGGCGAGCACGCCAAAGGCGGCGGAACTTTTGCCCTTGCCGATGCCGGTATTGACCAGCAGCAAGCCGCGCTCAGCGCTGGCGTCGGCGATTTTTTCGTCGATCACCTGTTTTTTGCGCTGCATGCGTTCGGTATGTTTGTTTTCTGTCATTGCCGTGCTTTCTTTTTCATTATTCGCGTCAGGCGGCTGCCGGGCCGCGATGAAAAATCAGGTCTTCGACCGGTCGGTCGCCGACGAGGTGTTCGTTGATGATGCGTTGCAGGTTCTCCGGCGTGACGTTGTAGTACCAGATGCCGTCCGGCTGCACGCAAAAAATCGGCCCGCCCCGGCAGGCGGCGAAGCAGGAGACCCGGCTGCGTTTGACGCGCAGTTCGCCCTGATCCAGCCCGGACAGCTTGAAGGCCTCGCCGAGGCTGTCGAATAGCGCTTGCGATGCGCCGTCAATGGTGCAGCGGGGGCCGGTGCATACCAGCAGGTGGCGATGATAGCCGGAGATTTTGGGTTTTTCGACAGCATTCATGCGCTGGCCTCCGCAGCGCTTTCGCCGTCGTTTTCCTGATCTGTTTCCGGGGTTTCGGCCGGATTTTCGGCCAGGGTTTCCGCTGCCAGGGTGGCGGCGATGTAGCTGGCGGGCAGGCCATACTGGACCGCCAGTTCGTCCGCTGTCTTGCCGCTGCTGCGGATGGTTTCCAGCCAGCCGTTGAGGCCGGTGGAGAGCGAGCGTCCGGCCTGTTCGCCCGCGTGGGTACCGCCGTTTTCCACGTCGTATTTGCTGGCGTAGCCGCGCGGGGTGACCATCAGGCCATCGCGCACAAAGGTGCTGGAGTTGCCGATGAGGACGGTGGACAACATGCCGATAGCGCACTCGGTCATTTTGTCGAGCGTGGTGAATTCGATGCGCTGTTTTGGCCGGTAGGCCGACTTCACGATGGCGACCGGCGTATCCGGTCGGCGGTGGGCGAGAAACAGGCGCTGCGCTTCCTGAATCTGCCGCGTGCGGCGGCCGC
>JAUSQB010000466.1 GCA_030652715.1 Rugosibacter sp. | reverse complement strand
ACCCTGATGGCGGCGCTGGACCCCTTGTATCGCGAAACTTCCCCCGCCTATGGCGCCTTGGTCAGCACGATCGAGGCCTGCGCTGAAACACGATACGCTGAAACTCCGGATGGCCTCGATGCACTCATGATTGCCATTCCGATTTTGTCATGGTCGCGCTTTCCGATTCCCGCTGGCCCTGTTTCCGCACCACAACTTGACGCCATCCGCGTGCGTCTGCAAGCCAGCGTGCTGGCATCCGGAGCAAAGCTGAGCCTCTGCGACAAGCTCTACAGCCCCGACCAAATACCGCAAACCTATATAGAAACAGCCCAGCTAGCGGATAAGGTCACCCAAGCCGCCAAGCATGGTCGCGATGTGAAAATCGACCCGAAAAAAATGGCCGAAACCATGAGCTTTCTCTCTGACAGCCGCTATCTGATCGGTGCCATTGCAGCCCCTCAAGGTGCGGCCATGTTTCGTTGGCAGGAAGAAGATGGGAACCAGGCCGAATCCGCGCGCCAGTGGATTTTGCAAGGCAGTGACTTCATCCGCCCGCTATTGCCTGCCTGTGCCCTCGAACTGCAACCCGTGGGCGCTTATCACTCAGCCGTACTTGATGCCGACCGCGCTTCTCGCCCATGGTCGCTGCGCTCAGCGGTTGCATTTTTGCAAACCGTGCTCAACCTTCTGCCGTCAGACCTTGTTGCTGTCGTTGCTCGGTTTCATGACGATCAAACCGAAGAATATCGTATCGGTTTAGCGCTGCGCCAAAATCAAGCAGTAGTGCATGGCGTTGTCTGGCCGCTCCTGGAAACTGAAGATAACAATAACGAGTTATCGGCAGAAATCGAGACCGTGCTGCAAGAAGCGGGGATTACTCAAGTGATCCAGTTAAACCAGCAGTTTCCCATTGAGTATTGCGAAGATTGCGGCACACCCTTGTACCCCAGTCCCGAAGGCGAGCCTGTGCATGCCGAGTTGCCCGAAGAGCAGGCTGAAAATACGCAACGTCATCTGCATTAGCCCGATTTTATTCATTCACATGCAAGGTCGAGTCGCCGAAACCCAAGGATGCTCGCTTCGCAGCGTCTCGCCAGCGCCGTCTTTTCGAGCAATAGGCGTTGACTATTCGTACCCCTTAGCCACATTATCCAAAGCGATACGGCACCGCATTAATCTCCGGCTCACGCCCCGCAATCAAGTCGGATAATAGCCTTGCCGACCCACAAGCCAATGTCCAGCCCAGTGTACCGTGCCCTGTATTGAGCCACAACCCGGCCAATCCGGCACTACGCATATCACTGATCAGCGGGACATTGCTTGGCGTGACTGGACGCAAACCCGCCCAATACTCAATTTCCTCCACGCGTGCGAGCCCCGGAAACAGTTTGCGCGTCCGTTGTACCATCGCCGCACAGCGGGCCGGATTAATCGCCAAATCGTAACCCGTAAATTCAGCCGTTCCTGCTACCCGCAACCGTTTCCCCAGGCGCGAAAACACGATTTTCGCCCCATCATCCGTCAAGCTAACGGTAGGCACCTCGCTGGACAACACCTCCTCAGGCAAGGCAAAGGTAGCCGAATAGCCCTTCCCGGGGTAAATGGGCAAATGCACACCCAAGGGCCGCAGCAGCAAGGGTGAATAGCTGCCTAAAGCCAAAACGGTCGCATCGGATGCCATTGTTTCACCCGTTGCCAGGGTGACGCCGGTAATGCGCTCACCGGTGCGCTGCAAGGCTGTGACGGTTTCATCAAAGCGAAAACGCACGCCGCGTGCAGCGGCTTGCTGCGCCAAAAGCTGGGTAAATAACTGCGCATCGCCTGATTCATCCGCTGCGGTATATGTGCCACCAATAATCGGTACGGTCGACTGATTAATGGCCGGTTCAATCAGTTCGCACTCGGTTTTTGTTTTGGGAACTCGATCGCAACCGAACTCACGCATCAGTGCTGCTTGCTGCAGCGCGTGCTCAAATTCGCGTTGATCCGTATAGATATGCAGAATGCCACGCGTGAGCTGGTCATAATCCAGCGCCAGCACCTTGCGCAGCGCGCCCAGCTCATGGCGACTCATCAATCCCAGCTGAACAATGGACTGGATGTTCGCTCGCGTCCTTGCCGCCGTGCACTCGCGCAGAAATTGCGCACCCCACAACCACTGATCGAAGTCAGCGCGCAAGCGCCACAACAGGGGGGCATCCTCTCGACCCAACCACTTCAGAATGCGCCAGAATGCCGCAGGATTTGCCCATGGCTCGGCATGGCTCACGGAAATCTGGCCGCCATTGGAAAAACTCGTTTCCTGTGCTGGCAAAGGCTGCCGATCAATGACTGTCACATCATAACCTTCAGCCGCCAAATACCACGCCGAAGTCACTCCTATGACACCGGCGCCCAAAACGGTTATGCTTTGCATCACATTATCCTAAAATCGTTTGTGTTATCGAGCGCCCTGAAGAGAAGAGCGAGAGCGCTTTTCAAACAACCCTGAGTCGATTATAGTCAGGACTCACCAAGGCGAGATGCAACCCCCATGAGCCACAAACCCAAAATCATCAAAACTGAAGCCGAGTGGCGTGAGCAGCTTACGCCTACGCAATACCATGTTGCCCGAGAAAAAGGGACAGAACGCGCCTTTACCGGACAATACTGGGATTGCAAAGAGCCTGGTATCTACCGCTGCATTGGCTGCGGGGAACCTTTATTTAATTCAACGTCCAAGTTTGATTCAGGCTGCGGGTGGCCAAGTTTTACTTTACCGCTGGATGCCGAGGCTGTTACTGAACTAGATGACAATACACATGACATGCACCGAACAGAAGTCACTTGCAGCCGCTGCGGCTCACACTTGGGCCACGTATTTCCGGATGGCCCGGTACCCACAGGCTTGCGCTATTGCATCAACTCTGCCTCTGTTGATCTCGCCAAAACCAAATAAGCTTCTGCCATGAAATTTCTTTTTGACCTCTTTCCTGTCATTCTTTTTTTCGCCTCTTTCAAGATTGCCGAAAATCAGCCGCAGGCTGCGGCTGATCTGGTCAGCCAGATATTCGGCATTCTCGGATCGGATGCCTTGATAACTGACAAGCAAGCACCCATACTGCTGGCTACTATTGTTGTCATTCTAGCCACCGTGCTGCAAATCGCCTGGGTTTGGTTCCGCCACCGCAAAGTTGACACCATGCTCTGGGTCAGTCTGGTGCTGGTGACTGTTTTTGGCTCTGCGACACTCATCTTCCACGATGAAACCTTCATTAAATGGAAGCCAACCATCCTCTACTGGATATTTGCCGCTACGCTGCTGGGCTCAGCTCAATTTTTAAGCCGCAACCTGATATACACCATGCTTGAAAAACAAATGCAACTGCCGACTTTGCTGTGGACAAGGCTCAACTATGCCTGGGCAGCCTTCTTTACTGCCATGGGCGTACTCAATCTTTATGTCGCATTC
>JAUSQB010000459.1 GCA_030652715.1 Rugosibacter sp. | reverse complement strand
CTGCTCGCGTTCGTGCTCTGAGGTGATGCGCGCTGCCAGCACCGCCATCGCCTGGGCGCGATTGCGGTGTTGCGAGCGGTCATCCTGACATTCGACAACGATGCCGGTGGGCAGATGCGTGATGCGCACCGCCGAATCGGTTTTGTTGATGTGCTGCCCGCCCGCGCCTGACGCGCGATAGGTGTCGATGCGCAAATCGGCTGGATTGATAGCCACTTCGGCCAGCACATCGGCTTCCGGCATCACCGCCACGGTACACGCCGAGGTGTGGATACGGCCCTGCGTTTCTGTTGTCGGCACGCGCTGCACGCGGTGCCCGCCGGATTCGAACTTGAGTTGCGAATAGGCACCGCGACCTTCAATGCGCGCAATGATTTCGCGAAATCCGCCGAGATCCGATTCGCTGCGCGAGATAATCTCCACGCGCCAGCCCTGGCGCTCGGCATAACGCGAATACATGCGAAACAGATCGCCCGCAAACAACGCTGACTCGTCCCCGCCGGTGCCGGCGCGAATTTCGAGAAACAGGTTTTTATCGTCGTTCGGGTCGCGCGGCAACAGCGCCTTTTGCAATTCATCTTCCAGCCGCGCCATTTCCGCCGTGGCGCCCGCTTGCTCGGCCTGCGCCAGCTCTTTCATTTCGGCGTCATTCAACATCTCGCCTGCTGAAGAAAAGTCGGCGCTGGCAACACGGTAAGCGTCAAACAAGGCGACCACCGGTGTGATGTCGGCATGCTCACGCGTAAGCTTGCGATAGCTATCCATGTCGCGCGTGGCATTTTCACTGCCCAAGAGCCCATCGAGTTCCGTCAGGCGTTCGGCCAGTTGTTCGAGTTTGTCGTAGATACTTTTTTTCATGGCAAGACGATCACAAACAAGGTCCGATGAAATGGATGAAGAACCGATGTGTAGCAACCGCCGACAACACCGGCGCAGACAAACTAATCGGTGGAAGAAAGATGGTACAGGCGTGAAATCAGCGCGGCAATGTCAGCACGCTCATCGCCTTCTGCTTGATTCAAGGCCTGCGTTGGCGCATGTAAAAATTTATTGGTCAGTCCGTGCGAGAGCGCATCGAGCACTTTATCGGGTGCATCGCCGCGCGCGAGCAACTTTAAAGCATGTTCAATTTCATGCCGCCGCATGCGCTCTGCGGCATCGCGCAGCGCGCGTATGGTAGGCACGGTCTCGCGTGAAGCCAGCCAGTGCAAAAAACCCTGCACTCGTTCGTCGATAATCGCTTCAGCTTCAATCACCGCTGCCTGGCGCGATTCGAGCCCGGATTCAACAATCTGGCCGAGATCATCAATGGTGTAGAGAAACACATCATCCAGCTCACCCACTTCTTTTTCGATATCGCGCGGGATCGCCAGGTCCACCATCACCATCGGCCGATGGCGGCGACTTTTCAACGCACGCTCGACCAGCCCCAGACCGATAATCGGCAGCGGGCTGGCGGTGCAAGAAACCACGATGTCATAATTTTCCAGCCGCTCGGCCACCTCGTCCAGCCGCAGTGTATCGCCTGAAAAGCGCTGCGCCAGCGCTTCGGCACGTTCAATCGTACGGTTGGCAATGGTGAGCTGCCTTGGCTGTTGCCCGGCAAAGTGCGCGGCGCAAAGTTCGATCATCTCGCCTGCGCCAATAAATAAAATGCGTTGCGCAGCAATCGAATCAAAAATGCGTGCGGAAAGCTGCACAGCAGCAGCGGCCATCGACACCGTGTTCGCACCAATCGCGGTAGTGGAGCGCACTTCCTTGGCGACGGAAAATGTGCGCTGGAACAACTTGCCCAGCAACGTGCCCAGCGTGCCCGCTTCCTCGGCGATGCGCGCCGCCTGTTTCATCTGCCCCAAAATCTGCGGCTCGCCTAACACCATCGAATCCAGCCCGGCGGCGACGCGGAACATATGCCGCACAGCAGATTGCTGCGGATGCTGATACAGGTAAGGCTGAATTTTTTCAGGCGGCAACGCGTGGTATGCCGCCAGCCAATCCGCCGCCGCCTGTGGGTGATCCGTGGTGCAATATAGCTCGGTGCGATTGCAGGTAGAGAGCAGCGCGGCCTCACGCACGCTGCGCCCGCGCAAGAGATCGTGCAAGGCCTGACTCAAGCGCGATGGGTCAAAAGCCACCAGCTCGCGCACGGCCAGTGGCGCCGTGTGGTGATTGATGCCAAGAGCAAAGAGCTGCACGTTGATTAGACCCTGAAAATTGCCGGAAGCCTGCGAAGAGAAACATCCGGAAAAGAAAGTAATGGCTGCCATTTTAACGCCCATTAGCAGGCCAACAGAATTTCACCTGCGGCAGCGGCTGCGCCAACTATGCGAAAATGCTTTTTTTAAAGGTGATTGACTCGTGAAAATTCTTGTAACCGGTTGCGCCGGATTCATCGGCATGC
>JAUSQB010000451.1 GCA_030652715.1 Rugosibacter sp. | reverse complement strand
GTGCCGGTGGCCACGTTTGCCATCGGTGAAGCTGGTGCGGCCAACGCAGCGCTGTTTGCCGTTGCGCTGCTGGCTACGGGTGAAGGTGACTTTGGCCGCGAACTGGCCGACAAGCTGGATAATTTCCGCCGCTGCCAGGCCGATAAGGTGCTGGCCATGCAGTTGCCGGGGCGCGCATGATCCTGCCACCCGCTACCTTAGGCTTGCTGGGCGGCGGCCAGTTGGGCCGCTACTTCATCATGGCCGCACGGGAACTGGGTTACCGGGTCATGGTTCTGGATCCCGATCGCCACAGTCCGGCCGGCCGCATTGCAGACGAGCACCTTGCCGCAGCTTACGATGATCAGCATGCCCTGGATCACATGGCGCGAAGTTGCGCAGCGGTCACCACGGAATTCGAGAGCGTGCCGTCTGCCGCGCTGACTCATCTTGCCGGTTTTGTTCCGGTACGACCCGGCGTTGAGGCGGTAGCGATCTGCCAGAATCGGAGTATGGAGAAGGATTTTCTCAAGCGGCATGGCTTGCCTCATGCGCCTTATGCTGATATCCGCAGCGAGGATGATGTCGGCAATGCCCCTGCCGGTCTCTTCCCCGGCATTCTCAAGCTGGCGAGCTTTGGTTACGATGGCAAGGGTCAGGCCTGTGTCCGGGATCGGGACGAGGCGCTGGCAGCCTGGCGTCAATTCAAGGGCGAAGCCTGTGTTCTTGAACGGACAATGGCGCTCGATGGTGAACTTTCGGTCGTGCTGGCGCGGGATGAGTCGGGCAAGATTCAGTGCTTTCCCGCCAGTGAAAACAGCCATCGCCACGGCATACTGGACATTTCCATTGCACCGGCGCAGGCTTTTTTTGGCTTGCTGGACAACGCTGAGCAGCTGGCCTGTGACATCGCGGCAAACATGGCTTATATCGGCACCTTGAGCGTTGAGTTCTTTGTTGTCCAAGGGCGACTGTATGTGAATGAAATTGCGCCGCGACCGCACAATTCCGGCCACTACACGCTGGATGCCTGCGTCACGAATCAGTTCGAGCAACAGGTGCGGGCGCTGTGCGGCCTGCCTTTGGGCGATGCCAGGACTCATTCCGCTGCGGTGATGGTTAATCTCCTGGGCGAGCTATGGACTCCCGGCGGGGATCATGACATCCGGGAGCCGGATTGGCGCACGCTCCTGTCGATGCCCGGTCTCAAGCTGCACCTTTATGGCAAGCATCGTCCCCGGCCGGGGCGCAAGATGGGACATTTCACCGTGATCGGGGAAGATCCGGCAGCTGTGCACGAGACGGCAATGGCGGCCCGTGCGGCCATTGGCATTGGCAATGAATGAGAAAACCCTTTCCATGCGCATAATTAATGACCGCCGCTGGTGGACGCAGGTTCGGTCCAGCGGGAATATGATCGATACGCAGCTGAATAATACTTGCACCGGTACGCGGGCAAGCTTCGGCGCGTAGGAGCCTTGAACCATGCCGACTCTTGAACCTGTCGTCCTGTTCTTCCACCTGGGTCTTGACGCCGGACTGGCGCGCGCCGATCTGCGCCTGCCAGGGG
>JAUSQB010000429.1 GCA_030652715.1 Rugosibacter sp. | reverse complement strand
CGATGATCTTGTTGAGGTCGGTCAGCCCTTTTTCCGGCAGGTCGAAGAATTTCCTGATGTCGATGACCGAGAGTATCTCGCCGCGCAGATTGACGATGCCAAGCACGAAGGCTGGGGTGCACGGCAGCGGCGTCAGGTTTTCCATGGGCGCGACCTCGCGGATGTACGACAAGTCGATCGCATAGCGTTCGTGGGCAAGGAGAAATTCCACGACCTCGACATGCCCATCGGCGGCCTCCGCCGACACGGGCTCCCGGGCCAGCGCCTGCGCCCGCACCTTCAGGATGCGTTGCGTCTCTTCCGCTGTCGGCGTCCAGACGCGCTCGGCTGCGATGTGCGCGGTCTCCTGGCGCCGCTTCACCTCGTGCCAGTCGATGGCTGCCGACTTTTGTGGCGTTGGCTTCCTTGGCTGATTGGCGTCCATGCCCGGCTCCCCTTCAGCTGCTCGCGGCTATCGCCTGCGGTAAGCTCCGCCGCACCGACGCAATGATCTCGCTGAGTCGGCCGGCAGTCAGGCCCTCCGCTTCCGGCAGGATATCGTCTTGCGTGTGTGTTTGCAGCAGCGCCTGCGCCGTGTCGAAATGCCGCCGCGCTTCGCGCAGCTGGCCCTGCGACAGGCGCAGGTTGCCCAGGGCAAAGTGCGCCAGCACGAAATCAGGATCGAGATAAAGTACGTGCCGCAGCGCCTGCGCCGCGCGGTCATTTTCTCCCTGCTCCTGCAGGATGGCGGCAAGGAGATAATGGGTTGCCGGATCGAGCTTGTCGGCCGCGATCGCCTTCTCGCACCAGCCGATGGCCTCGGCGAGCTTGCCCTGGTTGGCGCAGGCATGGGCCGCGAGGGAAAGGGCAGCCCGCTCATCCTGGTTGACAGGGTGTCCAGACACGGATTCAAAGCTTGCAACCGGCTCTGCCGCCACGGATTGAATCGGCGCACGCATCATGGCTTCCGGCATGCGCAAGGTATCAGGTGGCGGGGTAAGCAGATCAAGCGGAGCAACTGTGGCAAGCGGCAAGACTGAAAACCCGGCTACGTCTGCCTGCGGCTCCGCACCCTGGGCCTTGCGGTAGAGTACCGCTCCGGGAAAGGGTGTGGCCTTGAACTGCGGAAACAGGCTGTTCGAGGTTTCCGCCGGGCTGACGATGAGCCACCCGTCATCGACGAGCGAGCGGTGGAAGTTCTGTGCAACCTTCTTCACCCAGGCCGGGCTGAAATACATCAGCACATTGCGGCAGAGGATCACATCCATCGCCGTGGTGTTGGTCAAGAGCGAGGGATAGATATCTTCGGCGAGATTGAGGCAGGCAAAAGCCACCCGCTTGCGGATAAGCGGCAGTATCTCGAAACGCCCGTCTTTTCTTCGTTTGAAGTAGCGTTGCCGCAGGTGGTCCGGCATGTCGCGGAACGACCATTCACCGTAGATGCCCGCGGCCGCCTTGCGCAGGAATGCCGGATTAAGGTCGGTGGCCAGCAGGGTGATGTTCCAGTCCTGCTGATCCGGAATCAGACGGTCGAGAAGCATGGCGACCGAGTAGGGCTCCTCGCCCGTGCAGCAACCGGCGCTCCAGATGCGCAGGCGCCGTTCGGACGCCCGCGTGCGGATCAGTTGCGGAAGAATGTGCTGTTCGAGCGCCTCGAAACTCATCTTCTCACGAAAAAAATAAGTCTCGCCCACGGTCAGGTGATTGGCAAGCATCTCGATTTGATGGCGCGTCAGGGGTGCGGACAGGAGCCAGCGGGCGCACGACTCCGCATCCGGCATGCCAAAGGCGGGCGCGGCGGCGGCGATACCACGCTCAAGATCGCGCCAGCGCTCTGCGGGAAAATGCAAACCGGTCTGCGCCGCCAGCAGATCGCTCAGGGACATGTTGAGTTGGTCTGAAAATGCCTTGTCCATCTTATCGGCCTCCGGTCGGCAGCATGGCACGTTCGAGTGCGGATACTTCATCCAGCGACAGAAACCGGCCCAGATCGTGGATGAGGATCAGCCCGTCTTCGAGTTTCGCTACGCCATCAACATACTCCAGGCCAGGGAGAATGCTGGCGGCATCGATAATATCCGGCGCGGGATATTCGAGCACTCCGCTGACCGCATCGGCCACGAGCGCCACCGGCCGTTGGTTTGTGTGGGCGATGACGAGCCGGTCGGTCAGTGCCGCAGGCCGGTCCGCGAGGCGGAATCGCCGGCGTATGTTGACCACCGGAATGACCCGCCCCTGGACATTGACCACGCCGGACACAATTTCCGGCGCATCCGGCAGGGGGCTTACATAAACGGCACGAATCACACGCTCGACGGCAGACAGGTGCAATGCAACGTGCAACTCATCCAGATCAATGACAACGTACTCTCTCATATCGTTATCCGAAAAACAGGCGATAGCAATTTCTGATTGACGATCCGGGCAACCGTTACAACACTGGTTGTTTATCCGTATTTCCTGATCGCCTCCCGGCGCTTCTTCTTAGTGGATTCGTTCGATATAAATTTACTCCTGGTCGCTACCATAGCACTTATTCATTGCAGATAAGCATTCGATACTCTCTATCCGCAAACTTATGGAAATAACAAGGCTGGCGGCAGGGTTTTCAAGCGTCGATGGCAGGGGGTCTGGTTGGATTATCGATACGAGCGCTGGCTTACATATCATGTCGTCATTTTTCCAAGGATTCATCTGCATGAGCCGTGTCGCCAGCGCCGACTTTTTAGCCAGCGAGCAGTACGGCTTCTACATAGACCTTGACGAGAATGAGGCGTCTTGCGGCAATCTTTCCTGATTGATCCGCATTGGTTATCAGTTACCATCGCAATCTCTCTTTCTGAGGTTTTTCATGTCTTCTGCCACTTCTGCATCCAGCGCTAACCGGCTTGCTACAGCCACCTCGCCTTATCTGTTGCAGCATGCCCATAACCCGGTGGCATGGCAGCCTTGGGATGAGCAGGCGCTCGCTCAGGCACGCGAGGAAAACCGGCCTATTCTGCTATCCATCGGTTATTCGGCCTGCCACTGGTGCCATGTCATGGCGCATGAATCGTTTGAGGATGAGGCCGTGGCGGCGGTCATGAACCGGCTGTTTGTGAATATCAAGGTGGATCGTGAAGAGCGCCCGGATCTGGATCAGATTTACCAGACGGCGCATCAAATGCTCGCACAACGCGCAGGCGGCTGGCCGCTGACGATGTTCCTCACGCCGGATGGCACGCCATTTTTTGGCGGTACGTATTTCCCCAAAACACCGCGCCACGGCTTGCCTGCGTTTACCGATCTTTGCGAGCAAGTGGCTGAGGCGTTCCAAAAACGCCGCAGCAACATTGATGAGCAAAACATCGCGCTGCGCAACGCGCTGACGCAGACGCTGCCGGATGCCTCGAGCAGCATGGCGGCGACGGGTTTCGATACGCAGCCATTGATCTCCGCCACCGAGTCGCTAGCGCAGAGTTTTGATCGCAGCTATGGCGGCTTTGGTCGTGCACCGAAGTTTCCACATCCGACCGATTTGGCTTTTTTGCTGCGGCATGCCGAACCGCGCATGCGCTCGATGGCGCTGGTCACCTTGCAACGCATGGCCGAAGGCGGCATTTACGATCAAGTGGGTGGTGGCTTTTGCCGTTACAGCGTGGATGAACGCTGGGAAATTCCGCATTTTGAAAAAATGCTCTACGACAACGGGCCCTTGCTTGGCTTGAATGCCGACGCCTGGGCAGAAACGGGTGATCCGATTTTCGCGCGTGTCGCTGATGAAACCGCCGCCTGGGTGATGCGCGAAATGCAATCACCCGGAGCGACCGGTGGCGTCGGTGGTGGCTACTACTCTGCGCTGGATGCCGATTCGGAAGGCGAAGAGGGCAAATATTACGTCTGGACGCGCGAGCAAATTCAAGCATTGCTCACGTCTGAGCAATGGAGCGCTGCTGCCCCGCATTGGGGTCTTGAAGCGGCGCCTAACTTTGAAGGCCGCTGGCATTTGAAGGTGGCCAAAGTGCTGGATGAGGCCGACCGGCCGCTGATTACGACAGCCAAACAGGTGCTATACGCAGCGCGCGAACAGCGCATTCGCCCGGGTTGCGACGACAAGATATTAACCAGCTGGAATGCGCTGATGATCGAAGGCATGGCGCATGCCGCACGTGTTTTTGATCGACCGGATTGGCTCGCCTCTGCACAAACAGCGCTGGATTTTTTGCGCAACAATCATTGGCAGGATGGTCAGCTCTACGCCACCTCGCGCAACGGGCAGGTGCACTTGTCGGCCTATCTCGATGACCATGCCTTTTTGCTGGTCGCATTGCTGGAATTGATGCAGGCCAAGTTTCGATCTATCGATCTGGCTTTTGCATGCGAGCTGGCCGATGTCCTGCTTGCCGATTTTGAAGACCAGTCTGCGGGCGGTTTCTTTTTCACGGCGCATGACCACGAAGCACTGATACTGCGCCCCAAGCCCGGCCACGACAATGCCACGCCATCGGGTAACGGTATCGCGGCGTTTGCCTTGCAGCGCTTGGGTTACCTGCTGGGCAATGTGCGTTATGTGGACGCTGCGGAGCGCACTTTGCGACTCTACTGGCCGCAAATAACGAACTCAGCCATGGGGTTTGGCAGCCTGTTATTGACGCTGGAAGAAACCTTGACGCCGCCAGACAGGGTTATTCTGCGCGGCCCGGCCGCAGAGTGCACTGCCTGGCAGCAGGCACTCGGTGCCAGCCTGCACCATATGATATTGAGTTTGCCAAATTCAATTCCTGATTTACCCGAAGCACTGGCCAAACCGGAAAGCGATCATGTCAACGCCTGGATATGCCGCGGCGTTCACTGCTTAGCCCCGATTGATCGACTGGAGGCTGTAAAGCAGCAGCTGGCGGCGAAAGCATCAGCGAAAATGTAACTCCTTGTAAAACTTGCCCCAAATTATGTTTCGTCTCATTGTAAAATCCACGTTATCAAAAAATTGTTTTTTTAACTCTGTCTGGAAGGAAGGTTTATATGAAATCAGTTCTCGCCTCTGCCTTGGTTGCTGTGGGCATTTTGTCTTCTGCTTCTGCTTTTGCCAGCAAAGAAAAAGACTTGGCCACCAAGAGCGCTTGCATGGCGTGTCATGCAGCCGACAAAAAACTGGTGGGGCCTTCCTATCAGGAAGTCGCTAAAAAATATGCTGGCGATAAAACAGCGGAAGCCAAGTTGATGGACAAAATCAAAAAGGGTGGTTCCGGTGTTTGGGGCCCTATCCCTATGCCGCCGAATGCCGCAGTCAAGGATGAGGATATCAAAACCCTGGTCAAGTGGATTCTCGCTGGCGCCAAGTAACGCCAAGTAAATTGTTGCTTCTCAAAAAAAGCCAACCTGGCATTTGACAGGCTGGCTTTTTTATTCCCAACTCAATTTTATTAACTCAGTTATTAACTCAGCCAGCCGAAGAGATAAGCAAAAATCGAGAGTATCGCCAGCGGTGATACGTAACGAATCGCAAAGCGCCACAGGGCATAGGTGCGTGGCCCGAGGCCGAGTTCTTCCGCCACGTGCGTGGTTTTCATCACGTATCCGGCAAACAGTGCCATGGCCAGCCCGCCGGCTGGCAGCAAAATATTGGTGGTGAGTTTATCGAGCAGATCAAACAGATTCAGCCCTGCAATGAGTTTGATGTCTGCCCACAAATTGAACGATAAAGCCACAGCTGCGCCAAGCAGCCAATTGGTGACGCCTATGACCCATGTGGCTTGTTTACGTGTGAACGAAAAGTTTTCAGTGATCCAGGCTATCGCTGGTTCCACTAACGAAATAGCTGATGTCCACGCGGCAAAGGCGACCAATATAAAAAACAGCATGCCCATGATGTCGCCCGCTGGCATGACGCCAAACGCGATGGGGAGCGTTTGAAAAATCAGCCCGGGGCCGGCAGCCGGTGCGAGCCCGTTGGCAAATACCAGGGAAAAAATCGCCAACCCGACGAGTAGGCCGATAGTGGTATCAGTGAGTGCAATATACAAAGTGGTGCGTGCAATGGATATGTGGCGACCGAGGTAAGAGCCATAAACCATCACCGAACCCATGCCGATGCTCAGAGTGAAGAAAGCATGGCCTAATGCGGACAACACGACAGATGGCGTGATCAGCACAAAATTTGGCGAGAACATAAAGCGTGCGGATTCGGCAAAGTTACCGACCGCCATGCTGTAGCCCACCATGAGAAGAACAATTGCAAAGAGTGAGGGCATCATGATGTTGCTGGCTTTCTCCAGTCCGGCATTCAGGCCGCGAGAAACAACGGTCATGGTGACGGCGAGAAACAGCGTATGCCAGAAAATCAGTTCCAGTGGCTTGGCAAGAAATATTTCAAATTGCAGCTTCGCGCCTGCGCCGTCAATGCCATGAAATGCACCATTCGCTGCACGCACAATATGGTCGAGCACCCAACCGGCAATGACACTGTAAAAACCAAGTATCAAAATACCGGTGAGAACCCCCATTAGCCCAACCCAGCGCCATTGGCGTGAGGCATTGGCTTCGCGGGCAAGGTAAGCCATGGCATCTGCAGGATTGCGCTGCGCGCGCCGCCCCAGCATGATTTCACACATCATCAAGGGGATGCCCAGCAAGGCAATGCACAATAGATAAACCAGGACAAAGGCGCTGCCGCCATTGGCACCCGTCATGTAGGGGAACTTCCAGATATTGCCCAGGCCTATGGCCGAGCCTGCTGTGGCGAGCACAAATGTCCAGCGGTTGCGCCAGGCGCCACGATGAGCAGCAGGCGTGGCTGATTGGCTCATTTGTTTTTCTCGCGGAAATAACGCTCGGTTTCTTGTCGTATGACGGGCGAGAGAATGAGCAGGGCAATTAAATTGGGCACGGCCATCAGGCCATTCATGAGGTCAGAAAAGTTCCAGACGAATTCAAGGCTGGTCAGGCTGCCTACAATGACTAGCGCGACAAAGATCACCCGATAAGGGGGAATGGCTTTTGGCCCGAAGAGATATTCAATCGCCTTTTCGCCATAGTAGTTCCAGCCGATCAGGGTTGAGTAAGCGAACAGCACCGTAGCAACTGTGACGAGGATTTCACCGTAACGCCCCAGAGTTTGCCCAAAGCTTACGCTGGTAAGCTCGCCAGCAGAGACCCCTTGCGTCCAGGCGGTGGAAGTCAAAATGACCAGCGCAGTCATGGTGCATACCACGAGCGTGTCGATGAAGGTTTGAGTCATGCTGACCAAAGCTTGTTTAACGGGATCATTCGTGCGCGCAGCCGCTGCGGCAATGGGGGCGGAGCCTAGGCCGGATTCGTTGGAAAACACCCCGCGTGCGATGCCATAGCGCATGGCAGCAGCCAATGTGGCGCCGGCAAACCCGCCTGTCGCGGCAGAACCGGAAAATGCATGACCGAAAATTAAAGCGAAGGCGTGTGGAATTTCGTTCATGTTGAGTGCCAATACCCATAATCCGCCCCCCATGTAACCGAGGATCATGAAGGGGACAAGCCATGAACTAAATCGGCCAATGGAGCGAATGCCGCCGAGGATGACTAAACCAGTGAGTACCATCAGCACCAGGCCCGTAATGATGGGAGGAATATAAAAAGTAGTTTCTAAAATGGTTGCAGCGGAATTCGCTTGCACCATGTTGCCAATGCCAAACGTGGCGAATGCTGTAAATGCGGCAAACAGCCAGCCGAGCCAGGGCAGGCCAGCTCCCTTGGCAAGGTAATACATCGGCCCGCCGCGCATGCCGTGAGGGCCCTTTTCGCGATACTTGACGGCGAGCACGGCTTCAGAATATTTGGTGGCCATGCCAACCAGCCCCGTCATCCACATCCAGAATACGGCTCCTGGCCCGCCCAGAGTAATGGCTGTTGCGACGCCAACAATATTGCCAATGCCGACCGTTGCAGCGAGCGCTGTCATTAACGCGGCAAAGTGACTGATGTCACCGGCATGGCCGTGATCTTTACGAAAGATCAGACGCAAGGCATGCGGTAACGCGCGAAATTGCATGCCCTTCAAAAGAATCGTCAGGTAAAGCCCGGTGCCAACCAGCAAGGTCAACATCGGCGGGCCCCACACCCAGCCGGAAAGGGTGGCGAGCAACGATTCGATGGCAAGCATGTGAGCCCTTTTAAATAAATGTGCGGGCTGGATTATGCTTGAGAAAAGTCGGTGCTGGTGACACGGCGTCAGCGCGATGGATTTCAGCGCCCCTAAGCCAAAAACACCTTGACGGCGTCCACCAGGCGCTGTGCCCGTTCGCTCAGGCCGGTTGCCGCAGCGCTGCTCTCCTCGACCATGGTGGCATTTTGCTGGGTCATCTGGTCAAGTTGCGCAACTGCCTGGCCGACTTGTGTAATTCCTATGGTCTGCTCCTTGGAGGCAGCAGTAATTTCAGTGATCAAATCATTGACGTGCTTAACTTGGCTGACCACTTCAGTCATGGTCTGACCAGCGTCCGCTGCCAGTCGGGAGCCGCTTTCAACCTTCTTGACAGAGTCATCGATCAGGCTCTTTATTTCCTTGGCTGCTGCCGCCGAGCGACCAGCCAGGCTGCGCACCTCACTGGCCACCACCGCGAAGCCGCGGCCCTG
>JAUSQB010000422.1 GCA_030652715.1 Rugosibacter sp. | reverse complement strand
AAATGGGGTCAGACACGATAATTGCCGGTATGATCGGGACTCTTTCCTCTGCAGCGACATATTCCCATGGCTCGCCTACCCCGCTACGTTATCCCCGGCCAACCCCAGCACATCATCCAGCGCGGCAATAACCGTCAGGCGATCTTTAATGTTGAAGCGGATTACCGATTTTTTCGAGATGCCTTGGTCGAAGCGGCTGAACGGTTTGGCCTTGCCATTCATGCCTATGTATGGATGACGAATCACATCCATTTGCTTGCGACGCCGAGCCGCGAGGATAGTATCAGCAAGACGCTGCAATCGGTGGGGCGGCGTTATGTGCAGTATTTCAATGACACCTATCAGCGCAGCGGTACGCTTTGGGAAGGACGGTATCGGGCGACGGTGATCGATAGCGAGCAGTATCTGCTGACGCTGATGCGTTACATCGAGATGAACCCGGTGCGTGCCGGGATGGTGGCTAATCCGGCGGATTATCCGTGGTCGAGCCATCAGCGTAATGCCTATGGTGATACAGGACTCAATGCAGGCTGGCTGGTTGCGCATGATGAATACCTGCGGCTTGGGCTGGATGCGATAGAACGGCAGACGTCGTATCGAGCATTGTTCCACTCCGCACTGGCTACAGAGGATCTCGCCGCAATCCGCGATGGCACGCACAAGGGGTGGGCGCTGGGTAGCGAGCAATTCAGGGCGCACATGGAGAAATTGGGCAATCGACAGGCTGCATCTAAAGGGGTGGGCAGACCAAAAAAGCCAGTAGTGCCAGAGGATAGCCGCAGCAAATAATCGTGTCTGACCCCATATTGATTTCATATCGACACTTGATAAGTGTCGATTTTTTTAACTTTGCATGGATGGATTGATTTAAATTTTATTTTAACTACATGAATTATTTGGATAATTAAATATGGCATGAACATTGCTTTATTGCTATTGAGGGCTGATGCATGGCTCAAACAATTTCTTTTCGATAGCACAGGAGGCAGTGGTGAAAAAAATAGGACAACGAAAAAATCGAAAGGCCAAGTTGCTGGTGGCGCTAGCTTGTGCTTTGGCTACGGGTGCTATGGGTACAGCTTGGCTGAAACAGATGCCCAAATCGTTGTCCGATCATCATTTGCCAGATTTGGGTGTGCCTATAGCTGACACTAATAATAGTGATAAATCAGGAAACGCCATGGGCGCAAGCGATGGTGTGGGTGAAAGTTTGGATTTTTTCGATAGGGATCACGATAACAGCGAGTTGATTTTCGCTGTAGATACCGACCAATATTCCGGCAGTGGAAGATTTTCAAATTCTCAAGGGTCGCTGTTCAGCAATGACGAGAATGGCGATACGACCGGCGTCGCGATTCCGACAGGCCAAACAGGCGTTCCGGGATTGAGAGTCGGTCAAAGGTCTGTGCCGGGAAGTGTTGGCTCGCCGGGTTTGCCTGAGACGGTACTGCTCAATGACGGTGAGCCGCAACCACAAAACATTGAACCTGTAGATCGGTTTATCGAAGAGCCGCTAGAGAGTGCCCCAGCCTTGTTCATACCAGAACCGCCACAATTGTTTGCTGGTGATACGAACTGTGGCCTGTTCTGCGGTAACCAGACACCCCCCTCTAATAGCGAACGCCAGGCAGTTCCTGAGCCAGGAACGCTTGTCTTGCTCGGGCTGGGTCTGCTGGGTCTTGGCGTATTACGGCGCAAGGGCAAAGCAGTGTGAAGCAGAATCCATAGGGGCAAAGGTAAACAGAGGCGACGCGCTTCTATATTTATATTTACCGTGTCGTCCCTATCTGCGCTTCCTGTTTATGCGCTGCTTACGCGATCGCCCGAACTGGAAAAGAGGATCCGAATCCAGTTTTGCCTTGCGCCATGAAGCGATGGTATACCGCACATCAGGGTGTCATTCGGGCTGCTTTTGCATATCCGCGAGGTGGCCCCCATCAGGAGCAGCCGATTGATTCTGTTTAGCGCCTTGCAGCTGCTTTATAGACGGCGTTCCGCTCGCGCTTGCCGACAGCAACGATAACGACGATTAGTGCTTTGTCGCGGACTTCATAGACCAGGCGGTAGCCGACATTGCGCAGTTTGATTTTGTAGCGGTCTTTATGGCCGGATAGCCGTGCTGACGGAATATGCGGGTTTGCCAAGCGTTCGGCCAATTTCTTTTTGAATTGTTCGCGCGTGTTGCTATCCAGCTTGCGCCACTCTTTCAGGGCTTCATCGAGAAACCCAAGTTCAAAGGTCATCAAGCTGGACTTTGATAACGGGTTGATCTCGGCGGGCATCGGCGATTGCGTTGAGTTCGATGTCTTCGAGTTTATCCATCAGAGCCTCATAGGCTTTTGCCGGCACGCAGTAAAAAGCCGGCTCGTTCCGATTGAGGATCGCAACCGGGAAACCCTCGCCAGCGGCGACAGTGCCCATCGGGTTCTTCTTCAGTTCGGAAACGCTTGCGGTGGTTTCCGCGAGAATAAGGTTTGCCATGATTGGCCTCCATGACTTTATAAACATGCTTATAGTAGCACTGTTAACAGGTCTTTATGTATATATAAGTAAGACTACGATGACCTGGCCGCGATCGGCGATTGCCCTGTTATTTTGGGTTGAATGTGTCGGGTTGCATCGTCTGCCGCGCCCCTGGCAAGGTCGGGGTTCCAGTCAGCCGCCGGGTTGCGGCAGGGTGAACATATTCCCGCTGCGGGGCGAGGGTTAGGCCGTCGGCTTCCTTGATGATGGGTGGCGAAACATAGGTGCGCTCCAGGCCGCTGTCTTTGATGACGCGGTAATCATGCCGGTCGGATAGAACAAAACTGCGCGCATTCACGTTCGGGTTATTGACGAAGAGTCCGTCAATGCCGGTGTTCAGCAGCCGTTTGCCTAGCAGCAGATTGTTGTAAGCGGTGACAGTACTGGCACCGGGTTTCACGGCCAGGAACATTCCGCCTTCGGGCCGATGGTCCACCAGCGTATTGTTGATGAGGTAAAGCGCATTCTTTGGTGCTTTGTAGCCCTCGGCACCAAACGAAATCAACGTCGGATTTTCCGTAGTCGTGCTTTGCTCGATGATGTTACCGATCACATAGGCCATGCCCCCATTGGGAAATTCCATCTCGTAGCTGGCGCGGCCACCGGTTTCGTCCGTCAGCCGGTTGTAGAGAATGTGGTTTTCACGCGCACGGCTTTTGAGCAAGTGGCCTACGTTGGCGTGGTGGAAATAGCTGCCGGTGACGATTAATTTTTTTATCGCGCCAACGTATAAGTTGTGGCTGTAACCGTCCCCCGCGCCATTATGGCCGAATTCGCTGTTTTCGATAGTCAATGTGGCGTCGGGATTGCCGCTGCTAAGCAGGCCGTTTTCGTTGTCCAGAAAGCGGCAGTGGCGGATGGTTAAATCGCCTTCTTCAAAGCGGATGCCTGCGCCATTTTTATCCGGCACGCGGGCGCCGGAAAACTCGATATTTTCGATGGTGATTTTTCTGCCACGCACAACCCAGATGGCTTTTTGTTCGGCACTGGCACCGTTGGCCAAAAGGCGCACGCGGCCACTGCTTTTGTCACTGATGCCGCGAATCGTCAGATTGTCCTGAGTCCAAACGGCAACATCCTGCGGGTAGTCGCCGGCGGCAATTTCTATCGTGTCGCCATTGCGCGCCAGGGCTGCCGCTGTTGCGATGGAATGGATGCGGGCAGTGGGGCCGACGCTAATGATGCGGCCTGTTGTTTCTGTTGTTTTGCCGCCGACAGATGCATTGGATGCGTCGGACGTTGATTGCGAGGCAGGTGGGGCAGGGACGACAATCAGCTCCCCATTCGGCGCGCGACGGATTTCGCCAAGATAAGGTGCTGTCTCGGGCAAAGTGTCATCCGCTATTTTTTGAGCTACGACTAAGGTCGTGAACAATGCGAGGAGGGCAAACAACGCGCATGCAGTGATCAACCTCGCCGTTGTACCAGCGCCGACTTTTTTTGGTGTAGATTGGACAGGGTTTTTTTCAAATAACAAGGAGGCAGTCATGGAATCGATGATCTTGCGGTGGTTGGGCCGGTTAGCGGCGGTGGCAGGGGTACTGCTCAGTGCTACCTCAGGAATTCTGCGCTTGCAAGGACACTTCTGGTTAGGCGGGTTTCAGGCTGGCACCCTGCTGCTGGGTGGAATTGCCTTGATGGTGTTTGCCTGTCTGTGCTATTTGATGCTGATTGAAGGCAAGGGTTAAATCGTGTCTGACCCCATTTAGCAACCCCATTTAGCAACCCCATTTAGCAGCACATTTAGCACCATTTAGCACCATTTAGCACAGGGAATGGTCGGGGCGAGGCAAGCTCGTGGGGGGTGTGGGGTAACTACTGTTTCCGCCACGCCCCTTTCCCAATTTCTTGTTACGCTTTCAGACGGGCGTGGGTACAGGCAGGTTCTTGCGGCGACGGCTTACGCCGAGACCTGCTAGTCCGATGCCCAGCAACGCTAGCGAAGCCGGTTCCGGTACTTCGTTTCCTCGGGTTGTAACGCTTACCCGCAAATTATCCATTGCCCAGGACTCGTCGTCCAGACTCTGGTTTCCCTCGCCGAAAATGAAGAATTCGATGATGGCTGAGGAGCTTGTATGCGCAAAGTTGGCAAAACGCGGGTCAGCGCCAAAATTGTAGGCGCTGTCGGTGTAGTAGCTGCCTGGGCCTCTGAATCCAAGGTCAACGTGGCGTGCGAGTTCAACTCCCGCAGGTGGGGAATAGCTCTGGATCTGGGTCGGTAGTGCATTGGCAAATGATTCGCTGAACAGCGTTGCACCGTCAAAAACGATCTTGAAGAAGTCGCCCGCCGGAAACGTGCCGGTACCATCGAGTGAGTCGATGGCGGCGAACAAGAAAGAAAGACTGATGGTGTCGTGAGTGGGCAGGCCGTTCAACGTGAGCGTGACGGTATTACCCGTTGCACTGCGCAGGAAATTGCCGGAAAATTGATTGCCCACAGGGCCAAGACCAGCGTACCCTTGCACACCCGTCAGGCTGGCTGTGCCCGGCGAAATTTCAGTTGGAAGTGCGCTATTAAAGTCGGTATAAAACACTTCAACGGGCGTTGCTGAGGCGGTGGTAATGCTTGTGCCCAGAGCCAGCGCAATAGCGAGATTAGTGAGTTTTGACATGATTCCTCCGTTTGGTTGGAAAAAGCGAAGAGATAAAATTGGGAAAGGACATGATTTCCATCATTAATCAAGCATTAACCATGCCAAATAAGGGGGGTTAAAGGTAAAACTCTATTTGATTTCAATGGGTTAATTGATAAAAATATGATCAATAGTAATTCGTTTGGAAACTTTCAAAACGAGACTGTAAAAATTTTCGACATTCAACCGATGCACAAACCAAGGTTTCTCTATAGATTTATTCCCGTCAGATTGATGGCGATTGGTTTTATCCGGTGAGTGAGGCACCCAGGTTTATGCGCCCGCTATCCTGCGCAAGATCACTCTTCGTCCAGCAGTATGGCTTACGATTTCTACTGAATTTTTGCTTCGGGGCTTGCACCGTCGCGACAGCTTTCAGGTTGGGGCAGTGTTACGCGGTGGCTAGGAAACTCGCCCGTAGGTGTCTTCCAGCCGCACGATATCGTCTTCGCCCAGATAGCCGCCGGATTGTACTTCGATCATTTCCAGATCAATCTTGCCCAGGTTTTCCAGGCGATGCACGACGCCTAGCGGAATGTAGGTGGATTCGTTTTCCGCAAGCAACAAGATGTCTTCGCCACGGGTAACCTGGGCTGTGCCTTTGACCACAACCCAATGCTCGGCGCGGTGGTGGTGTTTTTGCAGCGAGAGCTGCTTGCCGGGTTTGACAATGATGCGCTTGACCTGATAACGCTCGCCTTGCACGATGCCTTGATAGCTGCCCCAGGGGCGGTGGACGTGCGTATGCAAATCGCTTTCCGTGCGGCCTTCTCTCTGCAATTGCTCGACGATCTGTTTGACTTCCTGGGTGCGGTTTTTCGGGGCGATGAGCACGGCATCGGCCGTTTCGATCACCACCATGTCGGTGAGGCCAATCGTTGTGACCAGTCGCGATTCGGCGCGGATGAGATTGTTGCTGCAATCATGGGCGATCACGTCGCCGGTGCAGGTGTTGCCGTTAAAGTCGGCGCTGGCGCTACGGCATAGCGTGTCCCACGCGCCAATGTCATTCCACCCGGCAGAGAGTGGAATGACAATGCCATCATCGGTTTTTTCCATCAGCGCGTAGTCAATCGAGTCGGCGCGACAGGCGGCAAAGGCTTCGCTATCCAAGCGCACAAAATCCAGATCGAGGCGCGCGCGATCAACTGCGTTGCGCGCGGGTTCTACGATGTCGGGTGCCAGGCGGTTCAGAGTTTGCAAATAGCGATCCGCGCGGAACAGGAACATGCCGCTGTTCCA
>JAUSQB010000410.1 GCA_030652715.1 Rugosibacter sp. | reverse complement strand
CATCGAGAATGCTCGACAGGCTGGTAAGCATTTCTTCCTGGCTGATCACGGTGAAATCTTCACGGCCGTGGCGCGCCACCATGAGTTTTTTAATCGCCGTTACCACGCTCGCCGAGCTCACGCCTTCGGCCACCGCCACATCAATCTCGTTGAGGCTCGCGCGATTGAACAACTCAATGGCACGCGCCGCAGGAATAAACGCCGTGTCATCCAGATCCATGCCGAGAAACTGCCCTTTGGACTCCAGCACACCGATCACGCGGAATTGCAGCCCGCCAAGCCGCACCCGTGCGCCCAGCGCTGATTCTGCGCCAAATAATTCGTGCTTTAACTTAGGCCCCAAAACGACTAACGCCCGTGCGGCATTGGCGTCTTCCATCGGTAAAAAGTGGCCCGTGCTCATACGGCCTTTGAATACTTTCAACATATCCGGCCCCACACCATACACGGTGACGCGCCGCAAACGTCCGGCAGCACTCGCCTCGGCATTGCCGAATACGCTCGGTGTTACCGCGATGACATTCGGCACGCGCCTGAGTGCCTCCGCGTCTTCCAGCGACAGCGGTTTGGCGCTGCTCGGCAAACCTGATAACGCAGCGCCCCCGGTCTTGACCTTGCCTGGATGCACGCCAATCACGTTGGTGCCGAACTGGGTAAATTCACCCAGCACATACCGGTGAATACCCTCGCCAATCGAAGTCAACAAAATCACTGCAGCAATGCCAATGGCTATACCCAACAGCGTCAAAAAACTGCGCAACCGTTGCGCAATCACCGCGCGAAAAGCCAGCTTGAAGGCGTCTGTCAGCGGCATATCAATGTCTCATGAGTGCATCGACAGTATCCAGCTGCGCTGCACGGCGGGCAGGCAAAATACCGAACAAAAGCCCTGTGACAAGCGCTGTCAACAACGCCGCAGCCACCGCCCAAGCAGGCGCATATGCCGGGAACACAGGAAACAACTGGCGCAATACCAGCGCACCCAGTTGCCCTAACAGATACCCTGTCACGGCACCGGCCAGTGACAACATCGCCGCCTCGACAAGAAATATCTGCTGTATGGTGCTGCCACGCGCGCCCAGCGCCTTGATCAAGCCAATCTCTGCCCGACGCTGCGTCACCGCCACGAGCATGACATTCATCACCAGAACGCCGGCCACTAACAAGCTGATGGCAGCAATCCCGGCCACAGCCGCCGTCAACGCGCCAAGAAGCTTGTCGAAGGTCGCCAGCACCGCATCCTGAGTAATCACGGTGACATCTTCTTCCCCGCCGTGGCGCGCCTTGAGAATGGCCGTTGCTTGCGCCTTGGCCGCTTCGATCTGATCCCGGCCTCGCGCTTGCACCATGATGCGCAACAGGGTGTTCGAATTAAACAGTGCCTGCGCCAAGGCCACAGGCACAATCACCAGCTCATCGGTATTCATGCCCACACCCTGGCCGGTTGATTTTAAAACGCCGATTACCCGCAAGCGGCGGTCGCCCAGGCGGATCAACTGGCCCACAGCGGGCTGATTGCCGAACATATCATTGCGAATCGTCATGCCGATCACCGCGACAGGCGCACTACTGCGCCACTCATCCTCCGGTAAAAAACGCCCCTGCGCCAACTGAAAATTACGCACTGCCATGAGCGATGCCGTAGAGCCTGCGGCAACCACCTCGCGCAAGCGGCCGCCCGCACTGATTTCCGTTGTCCCCACCGCGAGCGGCGCCACACGCTGCACGGCAGGCGCGCGCAACAGAGCGGCTGCATCATCCACGGTTAAATCGCGCGGCGTGGTGGTAATGCCATTGGCCGGATTAAAGCCGCCGGTGGCAGAACGCCCCGGCAGGACAATCACCAGATTGCTGCCCAGCGAAGAAAACTGCCCCACCACATAACGCCGTGCGCCATCGCCCAGCGCCGTGAGCAATACCACCGAAGCCACGCCAATCGCCATGGCCAGCACCGAGAGCAAAGTGCGCAGCGGATACGCTGTCGCGGCATCGCGGGCAAAACGCAAAATGTCGGCGTAGCGCATGGCGGATAAGTCGATGATAGGTTGATAATGGGTTGATGATTAATGAATCAAGCAGAAGTCGATGTCGCCAACGCGGCATGAGAGACATCTGATTTGACACGCCCGTCTTCCATCATGATCTGCCGCCCCGCGCGCGCCGCCAGCGCGGCATCGTGCGTCACCACGATCAGCGTCATGCCCTGCGCATTCAAGGCTTCCAGCAGATGAACCACTTCCTCGCCCGTAGCACGGTCAAGGTTGCCCGTGGGCTCATCCGCCAGCAGCAACGCGGGCTGCATGATAGTGGCACGGGCGATGGCGACACGCTGGCGCTGGCCGCCGGAAAGCTCATCCGGCCGATGGTTGGCGCGATTGTCCAAGCCAAAATCGCGCAACGCCTGGCGCACGCGCTGCTCACGCACAGCGACGGGGATGCCAGCCAGCATCATGGGCAAGGCAATATTTTCAGCAGCGGTCAAGCGTGGCACGAGATGAAAACTCTGAAACACAAAGCCGATGCGTCGGCTGCGCACGGCGGCTTGTTCATCGGCCGAGAGGGTGGTGACATCCCGCCCTTCAAGATGATAAGTGCCTGCCGTGGGCTGATCGAGCAGGCCCAGTAAATTGAGCAGGGTCGACTTGCCTGAACCTGAAGGCCCGACCACGGCTACATATTCGCCTGCTGCGATATTCAGATCGATACGCGCCAGAGCATGCACATCGGTTTCACCCAGATGAAAAACACGCTCGATAGCGGCCAGAGCAATGAGTGTCATTTATTTTGCCGCGGGGTTTGCAGTGGTTTTTGTGCCGACGGTATCGGTTGTATCGGCAGCGTTATTTGCCGTATCCGCCGTCACACGAGCGCCGACTTTTACGCCTTCGCGTTCAAGCGACGTCACCACGCGTTCGCCCAGCTTGAGACCATCGATCACCTCGGTATATTCCCAGTTGGCAAGGCCGGTTTTCAGTTGGCGCGCTTCGAGTTTATTGCTGCCTTGTGCCCGCACCAGCACCTTCCCGCCTTCCATGATCGCCGTGGTTGGCACGCGCAACACATCGTTATGCCGCTGCAAAACAATTTCCACATCCGCGCTGTAACCTACCAGAAGCCCTTGGGTCGGCACGTCAAAATCCACTTCCACATCCACCGTCCGCGCCTGTTTTTCAACCGCCAGCACATACGGCGCCACACGCCGCACATGGCCGGCAAAGGGCTGCTTGGGCAGCGCATCCAGGGTCACGCGCACGGGCAGGCCGGCGGTAATTTTTGGCGCATCCACTTCATCCATCGGCGCTTTGACATACAGGCAGCTGTCATCAATCAGATCAATCGCCGGGGGCGTTTGCACGCCCGGTGGCGAGGGAGTGGAATATTCGCCCAGCTCACCCACAATCTTCGCCACCGTGCCATCAAAGGGTGCGACTAGCACGGTGCGTTGCTGTTCCGTGCGCGTCACATTCACGCGCGCGTCAGCCTGGGTGACATCGGCCCGCGCGCTGGCACACGCCGATTTTCGGGCGTCGGCTTCGGTCCTTGCCGCCTCTTCTTTGGCAATGGATACATAGCCCTGGGCACGCAACATCGCTTGCCGCTTGGCCTCGCGCTCGGCATTCGCGGCCGTGACACATTGCTCATTCACGCGTTGCAGAGACAAGGCACGCTGCGTTTCTGCCAGATATTGCTGCGCTTTTTGATCATCATTCCACAGCTTCATCAACAACTGCCCTTTCTTGACGCGGTCGCCTTCTTTCACGCCAAGATATTCAATGCGGCCGCCCACAATGCTGGACAGCCGCGTGCGCAGGCAAGCTTCCACGGTTCCGGCGCGCGTGTTGACCACAGTAGCATCCACCATGCCGCGATCAACAGCCTTGAAAATCACGGGGATGGGTTTGGGGCGCATACCCCACCAAACACCGGCCGCAATGAGCAGTACGACCAGCAGCGCCAGCAGAATGCGGCGCACCATGGATTGGATATGCGGTTGAATTTTCATACGCTGATTATGCCGCATCTGCTATCACGCATTTGCTATCACTCATTTGCTATCATTCTGCCCCCACGCATTTCCTTTCGGAATTTTCCTCACACAGAGCTTAATCATGGTCAAAATCTACGGCATCAAGAATTGCGACACGATGAAAAAGGCCTTCGCCTGGTGCACCGCCAATAGCGTTAGCTACGAATTCCACGACTACAAAAAACTCGGTGTGCCGCGCGAAAAACTCGTGCTTTGGTGTCGCGCGCTCGGCTGGCAAACGCTGATCAACACCAAGGGCACCACCTGGCGCA
>JAUSQB010000405.1 GCA_030652715.1 Rugosibacter sp. | reverse complement strand
GCCATGCCGTTGCCGACAACCACCAGTTTCTGTTTTTCCATTGTCTTCTCCTGCACCTGTCAAAAGGGATTTCAGTGCTTAAAAAGTCGGCGCTGGTACGACGGCAACCTCAACGCAACCTTGCAGTAAATTCATGCCAATGGCACATTGATCGCGCCGCTTGAAAAATCACCACTCAAAACTTTGTCTCAGCCCACAGCCAAACCTTGTCGGTATCCACCGAGAAAGTTTTCGCGTTGTAGCTGGCGTACTTGATACCCACGAGATATTTCTTGGCGATGGGTTTGGTGGCTTGAATATTCCATTCCGTGCCATACCGCGCATTGCCTTGGTCAGCGCGATAGTCGTGATAAATCGCATCGAGCTTGACGCCATACAGCGTCGACCCCGCACCGAGGTAAGCATCCTTCAAGCCATTCACCGGCGTTGCGAGGAACATATCTGCCCAGCCGTTGAAGGCGTGCAGCGTGGCAAGTGGCGTCTGGAAGCTCTTCGTGCCATTGCCTTCCAATAGCTCATAACCCAGCTTCACGCTATGCACGCCTTTACTCAAACCTGCTTCGAGGAAGGCGTAATCCACGCTGTAATCCGCCGGATTTTTCTTGTAATCCGACTGCGATGCATACTCGGCGGTATAGAGAAACTTCATGCCGTCAGCAATCGCAGTGTCGCCCTTGAAACGCAGGCCCCAGGTTTGTATCGAGCTTGTCGCGAAATTAGTGTAATCGAGCAAATAACCATAGCCCACGATTTCGCCAACGCTCCAGCCCTTGTAGCTGACATTGAGAATCGGTGACTTCATTTTGGCATTGCCAATGTTGGCAAAGGTAGTGGCAGGGAATTTGGTCTGGTCGCTAAACACCCGATTGGCGTTGTAGATGTAGCCTGCCGTGATTGTTGTTGCGGGCAGGGATTTATTGACCAGAGTAAGTCCGTCAAAAGTTTGTTCATTTTGCCGCCAGCCGACGTTGCCGATAAAGCGCTGGTTGTCCAGCACCATGCGCTGGCGACCATATTTCAATTTGGTATCGGGGATACCGGAATAGCTGAGATAAGCCTGATTGACCTCGGTGAATTCCGGATCGGCAATGATAGAGTAAGCCGTCTTGCGATTGGTCGTGCTGTTGTAATTGTCTGCCCCCAGCACACTCAAATGCTCGCCTTCCAGCATCATGCCAAAGCCTTTGAATTCACCCGTCTCGTAACCCAGCCGCAAGCGCAGGGTTGAGGCATTGGCCGCTTTCAGTGCATTCTCCTGGCTCACGCTCTCGTAACGGTAGCGAGCATCCAGCGAGGATTTGCCGCCCATAAGCGCGTCGGAAAAACTGTCTCCCGCAAAGGCGGGTAATGCGAGCAAGGACAGCGAGAGCAAAGCGGCGTGTGCCAGTTGTGTTGAAGTCAGTGATGAATGACGTGACATAGAGGGTTCTCCAGAAAATGATTGATAAATAAAATTGATACTGGACAAGTAAACATCGTTTAAGGGTCAAGCCACCTTTTTCAATTGCTTGCGATAAAGGAAATCGAATACCGCCGCACGATACGCGGCAAACCGATTATCTTCTGCAAGCGCCAGCCGCTCCCGCGGACGGGGCAAATCTACCGTAACAATTTCGCCAATGGTTGCCGCCGGGCCATTGGTCATCATGACGATGCGGTCCGACAACAACACGGCTTCATCCACATCGTGCGTCACCATCACCACCGTGGCGCCGGTCTTGGCCAGCACGCCATTGAGCTCATCCTGCAAGCTGGCGCGGGTGAGCGCATCGAGTGCGCCAAAGGGCTCATCCATCAGCAGGATGCGTGGCTCCATGGCAAACGCGCGCGCGATGCCGACGCGCTGCTTCATCCCGCCGGATATTTCGCCCGGCAGCTTGGCCGCCGCATGGGTCAGGCCCACCAGTTCCAGCGCGGCGGTGGTGCGCGCCTTCAGCTGTTTTCTGGATTCCGTGCGGCCAAACACTTTTTCCACCGCGAGGTAAACGTTCTCGAACGCGCTGAGCCAGGGCAGCAGCGAGTGGTTCTGAAACACCACCCCGCGCTCCGGCCCCGGCCCCTTGATTTCCTTGTTGGCGAGCAGCAGCAC
>JAUSQB010000404.1 GCA_030652715.1 Rugosibacter sp. | reverse complement strand
TCCGAAATCGTCGCCGAACCGATACGCAGCTTGCCTGGCGCAGTCTGAATCGGCGTATCGAAGCGCACCTTGCCTTGATCCATCGCCAGCGCGATGATGAACGGTTTCATGGTCGAGCCAGGCTCAAAACTATCGGTCAATGCACGGTTGCGCAATTGCGCACCTGTCAGCCGCAAACGATTATTCGGGTTGTACGTTGGCAAATTAACCAGCGCGAGGACTTCTCCGGTTTGCGCATCCAGCACCACGACCCCCCCGGCTTTGGCACGATGCGTTTCCAACGCCTGCTTCAAATGCGTATAAGCAAGATATTGAATCTTCGCGTCCAGCGCCAGGGCGATATCCTGGCCCTCTGCTGGCGGCTGAATGCTGCCGACATCTTCGACCACATTCCCGCGCCTGTCCTTGATCACGCGACGGCTGCCCGGCCGACCTGTCAGCCTGTCGTTAAATGCCAGCTCAACACCTTCTTGCCCCAACTCATCCATCCCCGTAAAACCCACCATATGCGCCATCACTTCACCCGATGGGTAATAACGGCGATATTCGGTTTTTTGATGAATACCCGACAAATTAAGCGCCATCACCTTGCCTGCCACATCCGGCGACAATTGACGCTTGAGGTAGATAAAAGCACGGTCAGACGCCAGCTTGCGATTCAACTCATGGACATCCATGCCTAACAACGCGGCCAAACTGCGCGCCTCTCCCGGCTTGATTTCTACATCTTCAGGAATCGCCCACACCGAACGCACCGGGGTAGACACCGCCAGCAAATCACCATGCCGATCCGTAATACGGCCACGCGTGGCTGAAATATCCAGCACCCGCTCAAAACGCGCTTTGCCTTTATCCCCAAGAAACTCATTGTTGATGACCTGCAAATAAACCGCACGCCCAGCCAGCACCGCGAATCCGCTAAGGATAACAAGCAACACCAGGCGCCGCCGCCACACAGGCAAGGGCTGCGAAAGCAACGGACTGCGTGAAAAACGGATTGATTTCATCGCGCAGGTTTCGCTTTTGTCTGCGCAATCGGCGAGGCTGGAGCCGCCATCAGGGCACCTGCGCTCATCACTTCACCTGCCGTCGGCCGCTTCATGCCCAGTTTTTCGCGCGCCAGAGTTTCCACACGGACATTAGCCGCCCAGGTGCTTTGCTCTAGCTGCAACTGCCCCCACTCCGTCTCCAGATCGCGCATATGCTTTTGTTCGGCACCTAGCGCCACAAAAAGTTTCCGTGCCTGGTGATTGGCGTTCACCACGGAAAGCGCACAAATCACCGTAACAAGCAGCAGCATGAGATTAAGGTGAAGACGCACCATCTAGTCGCCCTCTTTCCCGGAAAGGGGGTTGGGGGGATAGCTGTTATTTTTCCCGGACAGGGGGCCGGGGGGAATGCCTATCACCTCCGCCACCCGCAACACCGCACTGCGCGAACGCGGATTGACGGCCACTTCCGTATCACTCGGAAACACCGGCTTGCCGATCAACCGTAAAGTCGGCGCTGGCAGATCGGCGGCACGAACCGGCACGCCTTTGGGCGGCTGCAGCGGCGTTGCCCCAGCGCGCATAAAGCGCTTGACGATGCGATCCTCCAGCGAATGAAAACTGATCACTGCCAACCGCCCCCCAGGGGCCAAGCGCCGCGTGCAGCCAGGCAACGCTAGCGCAAGCTCTTCGAGCTCGCGGTTGACGTATATCCGTAGCGCCTGGAAAGTGCGCGTCGCCGGATGCTGACCCGGTTCGCGCGTGCGCACGACCCCCGCAACGAGGGCGGCAAGCTGCTTTGTGTTTGTAATATGGCCTTCGCCCCGAGCAGCCACAATCGCCTTTGCAATCGCATGAGCAAACCGTTCTTCACCATAATCTTTTATTACCCCCCCTATCTCAGATTGCGATGCCCGCGCCAGAAAATCAGCCGCGGTCTCCCCTTGCGTCGTATCCATGCGCATATCCAGCGGCGCATCAAAACGAAAGCTCATGCCCCGCTCGGGCGTATCCAGTTGCGGCGACGACACGCCCAAATCGAGCAATACCCCATCAATCTGCGCGACTTTTAATTCGTCCAGCATCGATTCGATCTGGCTGAAATGCGCATGCACCAGCGTAAAGCGCGGATCGGTCATCGCTTGCCCTGCCTCGATCGCCGCCAGATCGCGGTCTAGCGCGATCAGTCGCCCGGAAGCATCTAACGACTCAAGAATTTTTCGGCTATGCCCGCCGCGACCAAAAGTCGCATCAACATAAATGCCCGCAGGACGAATCGATAATGCATCAACCCCTTCGTTGAGCAATACCGTGATGTGAGTGCCTGTGCTCACAGCGCAAGATGTTCAAGACCGGCCGGGAGCAGCTTGTCCCCCAGCGCGAAAATGGCGTCTTGCTGCGCGCGCCAGCCCGCATCCGACCACACTTCGAAATGACTGCCCTGCCCCACCAGCCAGACTTCTTTTTCCAGCCCCGCGTATTGACGCAATGAAGGCGAGATCAACAGTCGACCGGCGCTATCCAACGCCACCTCTTCAGCAAAACCCACCAAAAGACGACGCACCATGGCGGATTCAATTTGCAAGCTCGGTGCCGCCAGAATTTGCGCACGAATCGGCTCCCACGCGGGTTGCGGATACAACAGCAAGCACCGGTGCGGATGCGCGGTGAGCACCAACTTGCCCGCACCTGCTTCAATCAGCGCGTCACGATGCTTCGCTGGCGTTGCCATGCGACCTTTCGCATCGAGATTAAGCGGCGCTGCACCCTGAAACATTCGAACCTCCGTTGCGTGGAAATTAACCATAATTTCCCACTAATCACCACTAATTCCCACTTTAGGCCACTTACTTTTATCGGTCAAGAGGAAAATCAATTTTTTTCAGCGTCAACAAAGGCTTAGGTCATATTTCTAAGGGATTTTAATTACACAAAACCAATAAAAACAAGATAGATGGAAAGCAAATCGAAAGTGCTTTATCAAGAATAAAAAATCTTGCCATCGCGCGCTTTTTTATTTAGTATTACATCCGTAATAACAACCCTTGGAGCGCACCATGAACTTCACCTTGAAACTCACCCAGATCGGCAA
>JAUSQB010000315.1 GCA_030652715.1 Rugosibacter sp. | reverse complement strand
TCTTGATGATCTTGTTCTGGTTGATGTTAATGAAACCCACCACCGCATCCATGAGGAAGTTGATCTTGTTGAAGATGAATGCCGTGTGGCCATCCAGTGATTCAATATCGCGCAGAATCTGCCGCGCATCCTCATGCTGATTGGGCGCGAGCAACCGGCCACGAATCAAGAATGACAATGCACGGCGCGTATACAGGACATTGCGCCGTATGCGCCCGTTCAAGTCTTCTTCTTTCGCAATGTCCGCCAGAATCGACGCCGCTTCCGCATCGGTCACACTCGTGCTTAACACCTTGCGGCCCACAGCCTCCAGCGCAGCGTATACGTCTTCTAGCGCATCGGCGGAATACTCCACATCGGCGGCATACAAATCGAGCAACACATCCTTGCCTTCAGACACATAACCCGGCTGAATGCGCGCGCGCAGGCGTTGCAAGCGAAACACCGGCAACTCTTCATCGCGCACCGAAAACAAAATGTTCTGATGCAGCACAAATGCCACCGCCACGTTGCGCGACTCATCCTCTTTATCGAGCAAAAAGTCGGAATGCAAATGGATTTCGCCGCTATCTTCAATATAAAACCGTGCGGATTCTTCCAGATCGGAAATGTCATCGGTATCCGGCAGCTTGAGGCCGAAAATCTCTTTGATCCATGCTCGTTCTTCAGCGGAAGGGGCGATCACATCAATCCAGATCGGCTGCGTTGCAGCAAGCTCCGCACGGCTTTCCACGGGAATCTGCCGCAAGCGGCCATTATGCAATTCAAACGCATTGAGCATGATCGGCTTACGCCGTGGCACATGCGTTGCGGCAAGGGTTTCGCGTACCGCCTCGGATAGCTCATCAAGAATTTCAGCACCGCGCTCCAGCGCAACCAGATCCCACACCAGCAGGCTTTCATCCTGCGGCAGCGCTTCCAGAATACGCGCCACATCCGCTGTGGACATTTGCGCGAGCTTTTCACGCAGCGCATTCAAATGCTGCTTATGCACCATGGTTTCGATCAGCTCCTGGCGCGGCATATCCTGCCGGTGCACCAGGTTTTCCACCCGCTTTTGCTTTGCCAGCAGCGCCTGCACTTCGCGCAGACTGTCCTGCACCTCGGCCAGACGATGTATATCGTCTGATAAGGTGTTGTTTTCCGGCGAGGTCGAATTATCGTTGGACGAAGTCATGGTTGCTATTGTAGCGGTACAACTTCATGCTGACACCATTAAACGGGTACCGCTAAGCAGGTACTTCAGCATAGCGCATGCGCCCCAATATCCGTTGTGTGCGAGCATTCAGATAAGCTGAATACGGGTTTTTCTCAAACCGCCGGGGAGCGGGCAGCATCACCGCCAGGCGCGCGGCCTGTGCAGCACTTAACTGACTGGCAGAAGCACCGAAGTAATGCCGTGCGGCGGCCTCTGCGCCAAACACGCCTGTGCCCCATTCCACTTCATTGAGATACACCTCCAGGATGCGTTGCTTGTCCCAGAGCAACTCAAGCCACAGCGTGATGATTGCTTCCTCACCCTTCCTGAGCACCGATTTATTGGGTGAGAGCAGCAGGTTTTTAGCCAGTTGCTGCGTGATAGTTGAACCGCCTGCCACCACGCGCCCTTTTTTCTGGTTTTTCTGGATAGCTTTTTGCATGCCTTGCCAGTCAAAGCCCTCATGATCGATGAATTTATCATCCTCAGCCGCTACCACTGCGCGCTTTAAATGAATGGAGATTTTCTCGTAGGGCACCCACTGGTGTTGCAGCTTGGCCTGCGGATTTTTTGCACGCAACACTGCCAGATGCTGGCGTTGAAAGCTCGTCGTGCCAGGATCCACCCACTTCCACCAGACCACCCAGCCTACATACCAGAACTGCCACAACAACAATAAGCCTATCATCCATGCCAGGCCGATTTTTAGCCAATGCGGCGCGGGCCTCATGCCGACTCAGCCTGAGGCGAATTGGCGGATAGCCCGGCACGCAGCGCAGCCAGTACAGGTGCTGTTTCAGGCCGCACGCCACGCCAGACAAAGAACGCTTCGGCGGCTTGCTCGACCAGCATGCCCAGACCATCGGCCA
>JAUSQB010000379.1 GCA_030652715.1 Rugosibacter sp. | reverse complement strand
GGCTTTGTCTTCTTCCAGCCCGTCAAGATATTTCAAGAACAGCAGCCAGGAGGTCTGCTCGGTGTAGTCCAGTTCCGTGGTGCAGCCGGCTTCTTTGCGGAGTACGTCGTCGATGTTTCTGAAGGCTTGTTCGAACATGGGGGTGATCGTTATAGATAGGCAATGAGGCAGGACTTTACGAGGTTACGGGGATAAAGTGTAAGAAGGCAGTTTGGGTATACTGACTCGGAAAATTTTAACGGCACCAGTCAACATCAACCTGATCGCTACAAAGACAGGCAGTGAGGTGTCAGGGTAAAAATAAATACGCAAATAAAAACGAAAAGGAGCCTTCAAATGGGCGAGAAAAAATGGGCGGAAGTCCGCCCCAGTGAAGATTATTTTCGGATTCTGAATCCGGATGGCAGCGTGAAGGATGGGGCAAAGGCAAGCGTGCCGGAAGTCTCGCGCGAGGAATTGTTGCGCTGGTATGAGGTGCTGGTTGAGACGCGCACGTTCGAGGCGATGGTGTTGCGCTTGCAGCGGCGCGGGGTGTTGAGTGTGGCGGCCAGCTCGCGCGGCGAAGAGGCGTGCGGCCTGGGCGCGGCGGCGGCTTTGCAGGCGGGCGACTGGTTGTTCCCCGCGTATCGCCAGTTGAGCGCCGTGCTGTACTGGAATGCGCCGGTGGATCGCATCATGGCCGGGCTGATGGGCAATACGCCGGAGCATATCCGCGAGCATTTGCCGCTGCCACCCGAATTGCCGCACTCGGTGAACATGATGCCGTATCCGATTTTTCTGGGGGCTTACATCCCGCTGGCGGTGGGTTGTGCGCTGGCCGATAAGCTTAATGGACGCAAACACGTGAGTCTGGCGTTTGTGGGCGAGGGCAGTACCAGCGAGGGTGATTTTCATGATGGCTTGAACTTTGCGGGCGTGCTCGAATCCCCTTGTGTGATTATTGTGCAAAACAACCAGTGGAGCATTTCCGTGCCTGCTTCGCGCCAGACGGCAGCGGCCACGTTTGCGCAAAAAGCCGTGGCGCATGGCCTGCCGCATGAGCGGGTGGATGGCAATGATATTTTTGCGGTATATGACACCGTGAAAAAAGCGGTGGATCGCGCGCGCGCAGGTGGCGGGGCCACCTTGATCGAGGCGGTGACCTATCGCATCCTGGACCATAACAGCGCGGATTCTTCAGCGGTTTATCGCACGGAAGACGAAGCGGAATACTGGAAGACGCTGGATCCAGTGGAGCGCTTTGAAAAATATTTATTCAACGCGGGTGTGCTGGAACAGGCCACAAAAACGGCGATAGAAGAACGGGCAGAAAAACGCCTGCGCGAGGAGATCGACCGAGGCCGTGCCGTGCCGCCGACTTCACCGGATGACATGTTCTTGCATCATTTGCAGGGCGAGCCGGGCTGGAGCGTGAAGCATCAGCGCGACGAGCTGGCGTGCGAGCTGGCCGGTGGCAATCCGTTTCTCGATATGACCGGGGAGGGCGTGCAATGACGCGCATCAATGAGCTGCCAGTAACGGAAGACATGAATCTGGTGACGGCGGTAACGCATACGCTGCGCCAGGAAATGCAGCGCGACCCGAGCGTGCGCGTGATGGGGTACGACATCGGCCCGATTGGCGGTGTGTTTCGTGCTACCGAAGGCTTGTTTGACGAGTTCGGCCCCGAGCGCGTGATAGATACGCCGCTGTCTGAAAACGGATTGCTAGGCGTGGCCGTCGGCATGGCCATGCGCGGCGAGCGGCCGGTGATCGAGATGCAGTTTTTGGCTTTCATGTACAACGCCTGGGGCCAATTTATTTACAACCTGGCCAACTTGCACCAGAAAACCGGCGGCGCGATGAAGGTGCCCTTGACGATACGTGCGACTTTCGGCGGCGGCATCAAGCCCTTGCCGTTTCATTCGGACTCAACCGAGGCGTATTTGATGCACACGCCGGGTGTGCGCGTGGTGTGCCCGAGCACACCGGCTCAGGCCAAAGGCTTGCTGGCAGCGGCGATACGCAGCGATGATCCGGTGGTCTTTTTAGAGCACACCAAGATGTACCGTTCGTTTCGCGAGCCAGTGCCGGTAGCGGATTACACCTTGCCGCTGGACAAATGCCGCGTGGTGCAAGAGGGCAGTGACCTGACATTGATTGCCTGGGGCAACATGCTGCACTATTCGATTGCGGCAGCAGCAGCAGTTGCCGCAGCAACACATGCGAGCATCGAAATTATTGACATGTGCAGCCTGGCTCCGCTGGATGTGGCCCCTGTTCTGGCGTCAGTGAAAAAGACCGGCCGCTGCGTGATTGTGCATGAAGCGCGGCGCACTGCCGGGCCGGGCGCGGAAATTTCGGCGCTGATTAACGAATATGCGCTGGAATATTTGAAAGCGCCAGTCAAACGCGTGACGGCGTTCGATGTGTTCTTTCCCGAAAACCAGATAGAAGATGCTTACTTGCCCAGCCCCGGCCGCATCAAGTCGGGGATTGAAGCTGTGCTGAATTATCAGTTTTAAGCGGAGATTGATTATGACCTATGAATTTTGCTTGCCCGATGTGGGCGAAGGTATTACTGAATCCGATTTGCTCAAATGGCATGTCAAGCCGGGCGATGTGGTGCGCGAAGATGATCTGCTGTGCGAGATCGAAACGGATAAGGCGGTGGTTGAAATCCCCGTGCCTTGCAATGGCACGGTGCACAGCTTGCAGGTGACTGAGGGCACGACGGTTAAAGTGGGTAGCGTGATTGCAGTGTTCGCCACGGCAGACAATCAAGCGGCGCCAGCTGCTACAGTTAAATCCGCAGCGCACGCAATGCCTGCTGAACCCCGAGAAAGTCAAATTATCGGCGTATCACCAGCGCCGACTTTTTCAGCGACACCCCAAGCAGCGCCTGCGCAGCTAGTGCACGCCACACCCAGCACGCGCAGTTACGCGCGGCAGCAGGGTGTCGCGCTGGAGATGGTCAGCGGCAGCGGGCCAAAAGGGCGCATCCTGCGTGAAGATATTGATCGGCATTTGAGCGTTGTTAAAGCACCGGATACATCCAGCGTCAGGCTGGATGTTCGCCCGCTGGCGATTCCGCTCGCTGGTCAGCAGCGCCGCACGCCGATCAAGGGGTTGCGCCGCGCGATTGCCGAAACCATGGTGCGCTCGGTGAGCGTGATACCGCATGCCACGTCGGGCTTCCGCTGCAATGCCGAGGCCTTCATGGCGCTGCGCTTGCGCTTGCAAGAACACCTGGGTTGCCGTATTTCATTTACCGCGATGGTCATCAAGGCGATGATTCCCGCGCTTAAGAAATATCCGTATTTCAACGCCAGCATTGACGATACGAGCAACGAAATTGTCGAGCATGGCGACATCAACATCGGTTTTGCCACGCATACCGATGAAGGCTTGATGGTGCCGGTGATCAAGCATGCCGATCAACGCAATCTGAAGGAAATCTCTCTTGAGATTGACCGCTTGGCCGCGCTGGCGCGTGAGCGAAAAATTTCGCTGGCGGACCTCAAAGGCGGCACGATCACGTTAAGCAACGTTGGCAGCCACGGCAAGCACGATCTGGTCGGGCGGCCTATCATCAACCACCCCGAAGCAGCGATCATTGCCATGACGCGCATCAAGCCGCAAGCTGCCGTAGTGAATGGCGCAGTAGTGGCGCAGCAAAGCCTGGACATGGTGACATCCTACGATCACCGGCTGATTGATGGCGTGTATGCCGCCCAGTTCATGGAAGCAGTGATCGAGATTATTGAAGAGCCGGGGTTGTTGCTGAGCGTGTAACGCCGCTTACGCAACCTTGATAATCTGATTCAGCCGCTCGCATACGTCAGCAAACAGCGCATCTGGCAGGCACTTGAGCGGATGCGGCTTGGCGCGGCGTATGCGCCAGTCGAAAGATTTTGGCTGATGGCAAAGTACGTAGCTGGTTTTCCCCGTCTTGCGTCCTGACGCCGTGATTTTTCCAAGCGCGACGGCAAAAGGATTGTCGGC
>JAUSQB010000360.1 GCA_030652715.1 Rugosibacter sp. | reverse complement strand
CGGACAATTTCGATGTCGGCTTCGAGGCCCTCGTGACCGTAGACTTCTGCGCCGATCTGCAACGGCTCGCGCGTGGCATTGAAGCCGGCGGGCAGCGTATGCAGCGCACTGCCGCAATAAGACAGGCGGGTCACGCCCTTGCGGTTAAGCAAATGGGCATCGATCCGCGCCACTTGCGGGGTTATATCGGCACGCACGCCCATGCTGCGGCCGGAAATCTGATCCACCAATTTAAAGGTGCGCAAATCCAGATCGCAACGATTGCCTGGCAGCAATGACTCGACAAATTCGAGCATCGGCGGCATGATCAAGTCGTAACCATAGCTGGAAAATTCATCCAGCAGCCGACGCCGCAAGGTTTCGATGTGTTCAGCCTCGCGAGGCAGCGCATCCTCGATTGACTCAGGCAACAGCCAGCGACGATTTCCCATGCGTATTACCGAAATAACATCAATAAAATCAAGCCGAGCACCATCGATGACAAACCAATAAACCGAATTTGTCCGTCGGATAATTCAGTCAATCGGCGAAACATGTCACGCCAAACATGGGGTGCCAAAAATGGCAACATACCCTCAATAAGCAGCATTAACGCAAAAGCAAGTAGCAATGTCTTGTACATGGCCAACCGTCGCTATGTTCAGTTACTTTCCGCGTCAGCTATTCTTCAGATATTTGAAGAATTCGGAATTCGGTTCGATGACCAGCAAATCGCTCTTGTTTTTGAAACTGGCGCGATAGGCTTCCAGACTGCGATAAAAGGAATAGAACTCAGGATTAGCACCAAAAGCCTGCCCGTAAATCGAGGCAGCTTTAGCGTCGCCCTCGCCTTTGACTTTTTGCGCATCACGATAAGCCTCGGCAACAATCACCTCGCTTTGCCGGTCGGCATTGGCACGAATTTTTTCTGCTTCTGCAGCACCTTGTGCGCGCAATTCGTTGGCAACGCGCTTACGCTCGGTTTCCATCCGCCGGTACACCGACTCGGAAACCTCAGGTGGAAAGTCGACACGCTTGAGCCTGACATCGACGATTTCCACACCAATCGAACGCATTTCGAGATCCGCCTTTTTTTGTACCTCAACCATGATGCTATCGCGCTGACCAGAAACCACATCATGCACTGTACGGCGGCCAAATTCCTCGCGCAATCCGGCATTGACAGTTTGCATAAGGCGAATTCTCGCCAATGACTCATCGCCGCCTACTGAGATGTAATACTGCGTCACATTGTTTATGCGCCACTTGACAAAGGAATCAACCTGCACCGGCTTCTTTTCAGCAGTCAAAAAACGTTCAGGTTCTGCTGCATCCAGAGTAAGAATGCGCTTGTCAAAAAAGCGCACATTCTGAATCAGCGGCCATTTGAATGCCAGTCCCGGCTCGGTAAATACCGCCTTGACTTCACCCAGCTGGAAAATGATGGCGTACTGACGTTGATCGACCGTAAAAATCGTCATGGATACCAGTATCAGCACGCCGAAGATAATGGAAGCAAAAAATGAAATGGTGCGTTGCATTAGCGCTCTCCCCTTTCACGCGAGCGCATATTGCCTGGCGCCGACCGTTCAATCTGTGATGGTATATCATTGGCGACAGTTGGCACTGATGCGGTTCCGCGCGGCATAGTTGCTGTCGTATCCGTCAATTCAGACGATGCACCGGCGCCCGCTTGCATCAGTTTATCCAGCGGCAAATACAGCAGATTGCCGGAACTCTTGGCATCAATCATCACCTTGCTGGTACTGGCGTATATTTGCTCTACGGTTTCCAGATACATGCGGTTGCGCGTTACTTCAGGCGCTTTTTTGTACTCGTCAAGAATCTGCTTGAAGCGCGAAGCATCCCCTTCGGCAGTCGCAATGATGCGCTGTTTATAACCGTTGGACTCTTCCATCAGCCGCGATGAAGTGCCCTGCGCCCGAGGAATCACGCCATTAGCATAGGCTTGGCCTTCGTTCTTGGCTCGCTCCCTGTCCTGTCCGGCTTTCACGGCATCATCAAAAGCCGCCTGCACCTGCTCCGGCGGCTGCGTGCCCTGCATGCTGACCGAGCGCACCTGGATACCCGTCGCATAGCGGTCAAGAATATCCTGAATCAGTTTCTGGGTATTTGCTGCAATCTGATCGCGCCCTTCGTAGAGCACAAAGTCCATTTTGCTCTTGCCTACAACCTCACGGATAGCGGTTTCCGCTGCCTGGGTTACAGCCGCATCAGGGTCACGGTTCTTGAATAAATAATCCTTGGGATCCTTCAGCAAATACTGCACGGCAAACTGCACGCTGACAATGTTTTCATCATCGGTCAGCATCAGCGCCTCTTGCGGCACTCTGTTTTTTTCCGTGCCGCGATAACCCACTTCCACTGTACGCACGCCGGTCAGATTCACTACCTGACTAGTCTCCATCGGCCACGGTAAGCGCCAGCGCAGGCCCGGTTCCGTCGTCTCCTTGTAAGCACCGAACTGCAGCACCACGCCGCGTTGCGAAGCATCCACGATATAGAAGCCGCTAGCCAGCCACACAACCGCAACCAGCACCACGACAAGGCTGATGCCGCCGCCAAATTGCCTTGGGCTGATATTCGGCATGCCAGAATCTCCACCGGCGCCGTTGTTGCCACCACTACCCGGGGGGTTTTTACCAAAAAAACCTGACAACCGACGGTTTATGTCCCGCCATAAATCCTCCAGATCAGGTGGGCCTTGCTTACCCCCGCCTTTGCTTCCACCTGGCTGATTACCCCAGCCATGATCATTAAGCGACATCAAAATACCGGTTATCACAATAAAATAAGCTCCGTCAGGTTAATGCAGCACAGCATCTAGTTGCCGCATCGAACATCAAAATCCGGGAATGGGAAAAATTAAAAAATCATGGTGCCACCGTATCGGCAGTTGCCAGACAGCTACTTGGCCCAGATTCTTCCAACAACCGACAGGTTTGCGAAAATTCGGCCAGCACATTCCGCAATAGTGGCATGCCTTCACCTGTTTTCGCACTTAGTCGAACAGTGGAAATGTTACCACATCCCGCCTGCAGAAGCCCTGGACTTGCTGCTGTAATGTCAATCTTGTTCCACGCGATCACCTGAGGTACATCGGCTGCACCAATCTCCGCTAGCACCTGATTAACTGCTGCCATTTGCTGGTCTCGATCCGCACTGGCCGCATCTACCACATGCAATAACAAGTCAGCCTGCGCGGTTTCTTCCAGTGTAGATTGAAACGCGGCCACCAATGAGTGCGGCAAGTCGCGGATAAAACCCACCGTATCGGACAGCACAATCTGGCCTGCACCTGCCACATATAGCTGGCGAGAGGTTGTATCGAGCGTCGCAAACAACTGATCGGCAGTGTATCCGCCAGCCTTGGTCAAAGCATTGAACAGTGTGCTTTTACCCGCGTTGGTGTATCCGACCAAAGACACAGACAAAACCCCCGGCCGCTGGCGTGACTTGCGGCGAACAGCACGTTGGCGTTCGAGCAGTTTGAGTCGCTCTTTTAACAAGGCCACGCGCCGACCCAGCAGGCGACGATCGGTTTCAAGCTGCTTTTCACCCGGGCCGCGCATACCGATACCGCCTTTTTGACGTTCGAGGTGAGTCCAACCACGCACCAGACGCGTTGCCATATGCTGCAATTGCGCCAGCTCAACTTGTAATTTACCCTCATGGCTTTTTGCACGCAGCGCAAAAATATCCAGAATCAGGCTGCTCCGATCAATGACCAGACATTGCAACTCATGCTCCAAGTTACGTTGCTGCGCGGGCGTCAGCTCGTGGTTGAACAGCACGACCGCAGCTTCATGCGAGCGCACCGCTGCAGATATCTCAGCCACTTTCCCTTGGCCTGCAAACAATGCAGGGTCAGGCCGCACACGCCTGCCAGTCACCACGGCAAGCGGCCTGGCACCCGCACTTTCAGCCAGCAGATGGAACTCGGACAAACGTTCGGCAAAGTCGCCCGTGCCAAAATCAAGCTGAACCAACACGGCATTTTCACCACTGGCAGGACGATCAAACATCAGTGATCAGCAGGAGAATTGGCGCAACAAGAAACCCGGAAGAGGGTCAGCCAGCCCCATCCGCCTCAAGCGGCATATCAATTGCGCGCACGGGAACAATCGTTGATATGGCATGCTTATAGACCATTTGAGTCACGGTGTTCTTTAGCAGCACCACATACTGATCGAAAGAATCGATTTGCCCTTGCAGTTTAATGCCATTGACCAGATAGACAGCGACGGGAACATGCTCACGACGCAAGATATTCAAAAACGGGTCTTGTAACATTTGCCCTTTATTACTCATGGTTGCATCCTTTAGAGAGTGGAGAGGTGATTCTGTTTTTGTAGATGAACAATGTAAACGATTTTTCGGTGCCGTGCCGCCAGCGCCGACTTTTACACAAATGTTTGCATCGGCCTTGCAGCCTTTAACGCTCATCGGCAAACGGGTTTTTAGAGCTTTTGTACTGAATTCGCAATGGCGTGCCTTGCAACTTGAACGCCTCAAGAAAGTAGCGCTCAAGAAAGCGCGTGTAGGAGGCAGGAATGTGTTCCAGCATATTGCCATGAATCACGATAATCGGCGGGTTGCTGCCGCCTTGATGTGCGTAGCGTAGTTTGGGACGAAACAAGCCATGGCGTGGCGGCGTCTGTTTTTCAACCGCAGCGATGAGCACTCGGGTGAGTTTAGGCGTGGCCATTTTTGCCATTGCCGCCGCATAGGCTTTATCGACAGAAGCCAAAACACCGGCAATGCCCTGCCCTTTACTGGCAGAGATGTAATGCACCTGCGCAAAGCCAAGAAAATTGAGCTTATGTTCAATGGCTTCTTTAACGCGCTCACGGTGATACGCATCAATCGCATCCCATTTATTGACGGCAACCACCAGGGCGCGCCCGGCCTCCACACAAAACCCGGCAATATGCGCATCTTGATCGGAGATATCCTGGCTGGCATCAACCATCAACACGACGACGTTGGCTTCTTCAACCGCTTGCAGGGTTTTGATAACGGAAAACTTTTCAATGGCTTCAAACACCCGACCCTTGCGCCGCAATCCGGCGGTATCAATCAGGGTATAAGCCTTGCCGTTGCGCTCAAAAGCAATTTCAATGGCATCACGCGTGGTGCCTGGCATGTCAAACGCGATGACACGCTCTTCGCCAAGCAAGGTATTGACCAGCGTACTTTTGCCCACGTTGGGGCGTCCAGCGA
>JAUSQB010000349.1 GCA_030652715.1 Rugosibacter sp. | reverse complement strand
CACACCGGCCGCATCCTGACCACGGTGCTGGAGCACCTGCAGACCGTCATAGAGCAACTGGTTCACCGGCGTGGTAGCCACCACACCCAGAATTCCGCACATGGTTTTCCTTTATCGAAATCGAATACGCTTTACCGCTTCCGCCGGTAACCACGGTCTTGCTGCCAATACAGCTGTTTCCAGCGGAGGGGCCAGCACCGATTCCTGCCACCACGCTGATCTGGGTAACGGTGTCATGCCAGCTACCATGACAGCAAACAGCACCACCAGCACCCCGCGAAAAATTCCAAAAAACGCCCCCAGCAATCGGTCCAGCAGACCTAAGCCCACGGCACTTAGCAGCATCGATATGACTTTGCGTGCAATGCTAAACAGAAGAAGTACAGCAATAAAAATAATCACATAAGCTGCCGCCAGGCGAATTCCCGGTTCGGCAATCTGGCCGATTAGCCACTGCGCAACCTGAGACGCTTCGGCACGTGCCACAAAAAATGCCACCACCCATGCCGCCAGTGCTAAAACCTCACCCACCACGCCACGCCACGCACCGAACAGTACTGAAATAGCAATAGCGAGTATTACAGCATAATCAAACAATGTCATTGATTTATTTCACTGCCACTTTGCCATTGACGCCGATTTTTTTAATTTTCGCCTCAGCCTTGTCGGCTTCTTCACGGCTGGCAAATGGTCCGACACGCACGCGGATGCGCATACCCTGCTCAGACAAAAAATTCTCGGTATAAGCCGGCAATTGCAGCTCTTTTATCTTGAACAGTAACTGCTTGACGTTACTGGTCTCCTTGTAAGCACCCAACTGGACAACCCACTGCTGTGCGTCAGCGTCGCCCGATGTCGCAACATCGGCTTTGAGAGCAACAGCAGCAGATTGACCTGCGGTTTTATTTTCCGGCTGTGCAGGCGCAATTGCTTTCTGCGGCTCAGGGTGGCCTGATACCGGAAGCGCTGCTTCATGCTCTGTTGCAGGCGGGAGAGTCTCTGCCGCGCGATTCGGTAGAATTTTTGCTGCCAGTCCCTCAGCCTCCTGGCTCGGAATATGCACTTGAATATCCTGTGTCGGCGGACGTGGATCATGATCCATGACCATAGGCAGAATAATTACTGCCAGCAAAACCAATGCCACAGCACCAACGAGCCGACGCCTGGCGCGTTTTTTCAGTTGGAGTTCAGGGTCCGCTGAAGTATCGATTTCCGTCATCCGGGTTACTCTGCTCGTTATGCTGAAAATTAGGCTTTCCGACCCAGTGCTTGCAGCGCCGCTGCGACCACCAGGAAGGATCCGAAGGCGAGAATTCTATCACCATCACCCGCTTGATCTTGCGCCGCACGCAATGCCATCTGCGGGGTAGAAAACTCATCAACTACACTCAATCCCCTGGCGCGCAAACGGCTCGCCAAAAAGTCGGCGCTGGCAGCACGGCGGCCTTCCAGCGTACAGGGCAACCAATGCGTGACGCGTTCCTTTAGAACATCAATCACCGCATCAATATCCTTGTCGCTCATCATGCCAAACACGGCGAATGTTTTCGGGTGAAACGCCATATTGCCCAGATTGTCGGCCAACACGCGCGCGGCCTGCGGGTTGTGCGCCACATCCAGCACCATGACAGGCTGCCCTGGCAGCACCTGAAAACGGCCGGGGAGCTCAACCTCCAGCAAGCCCTGGCGAAAATCTTTCATGGCCACGGGCAACGACGCATGCAATGCATCCAGTGCAACCATGGCACAGGCCGCATTGCGCAGCTGGTTGTCACCGCGCAGGCCGGGATAGGCCAGGCCGCCCCTGCGCCCTGCTCCCGCCCAGTACATCCATTGCTGATCCTGTTTTAAAAAACCAAAGTCACGCCCCATGACTTGCAAGGGGGCATCCACGGCCGCTGCCTGCGCCAAGAGCGATGCCGGTGGCTGTGGGTCACCGCAAATAGCAGGGATGCCTTGGCGAAAAATACCCGCTTTTTCAAAGCCTATTGTCTCGCGATCGGGGCCGAGAAATTCAGTGTGATCAATGCCTATCGTGCTGATAATCGAGCAAGCCGGATCGTATATGTTCGTGGCATCAAGCCGCCCACCCAAGCCCACTTCGAGAATAATCGCGTCCAGCGATTCTGCTGCAAACACTTCCCAGGCCGCCAGCGTACCAAATTCAAAATAGGTCAGGGAAATGTCATCGCGTGCTGCCTCGACCTTGACAAAGGCGGCGACTAACCGTGCATCATCGACAGCAGATCCGTTCACGCGCACCCGTTCGTTGTAATGCAATAAATGGGGTGACGTATACAGCCCCACCCGATAACCGGCATGCAACAGGACACTTTCGAGCATGGCGCAAATAGAGCCTTTGCCATTCGTGCCAGCCACCAGAATCACCGGACATTTTTCAGTTTGCTGTAACCGATTTTTGACGATCGCAACACGCTCCAGCCCCAGCTCAATGCCGGCAATGCCGCGCGGATGCAACGCTTCAAGATGGTCCAGCCAGGCCGCCAGGCTGTTCGATGCCTTTGGCATCAAGGTGCGGGCATGCGCATCAAGAGTGTGATGAATGAGGCCAGCTTGTCGCGCAGCTCACGCCGATCAACAATCATGTCTATCGCACCCTTTTCAAGCAAAAACTCGGCGCGCTGAAAGCCTTCTGGCAGTTTTTGCCGTACGGTTTGCTCAATCACCCGTGGGCCGGCAAAACCGATAAGTGCAC
>JAUSQB010000346.1 GCA_030652715.1 Rugosibacter sp. | reverse complement strand
AGCGGCTCGTCACCGTGCAGCAAATACAGTGGCGCTAACGGCTTATCGAGATGCGCGCCGAGTTGCTCAGGGCGCAGTTGCATCGCCGGATTCGCTTGCTGCTTTGATCTTGGCAGCGGCCAGACGACGCAGCAGCTGCTGTATCAGATCGTTCTGCATGTCGCGCCAGAGCAGGGCTTCCTCTGACTCTTTGGAGAGCACCAGATCGTCATTGAAAGTCATGTCGCGCCGTAAAATGATCTGGCTTGGCGGAATGTAGTCAGTGTTATTCGGGCCGCTTACCTTGAAAGAAAAAGTGCGCACTAATTCATATTCGCGTGCGCGTCCGGCAGCGTTCAGGGTGAGGATGACTTTTTCATTGCGGTCCACCAATACGAGCAAATTAGCTTCGGCATCTTTGGGGTCATCGACGACACGCGTGGGCGACGAGGCTTCAATACTGCGTTTGAGTTGCGCGTAAAGTTCCGAACTGGGTGCCAAGGCAATGCTCATGGTTTGAAACGGCAAAGCGTAGTTGCCACGCAACTGAAAACCGCAGGCAGCTAGCAAACCGATTAAGCAGAGGATAAAAAACAGTTTGGTTGCGCGCACAGGTGACTCCTCTTAAACAACAATATTAACCAGACGGCCGGGAACCACAATGACTTTTTTCGCCGGGTTGCCTGCCATGTGCTTTTGCGCGGCGTCCGAAGCCAGCGCAGCCTCTTCAATCGCCGTCTTGCCAGCGCCGACTTTCATGCGCAGGCTGCCGCGATGCTTGCCGTTGATTTGCAGCACCAGCTCTTCTTCATCCTGCGCCAACGCCGCCTCCAGCGGCTCGGGCCACGGTGCAGCCAGAATGTCCTCGCCATAGCCAAGTTCGCGCCAGAGGGTGTGACAGATGTGTGGTGTCAGCGGCGAGAGCAGGCGCAACAGAATGCTCATGCATTCCGTGATGACGGCCATGCCATGTGTGTTGTTGGCAAACTCTTGCACGCCTTTTTCGAGGCTGTTCAACATCTTCATGGCGCTGGATGCCACGGTATTGAACTGATGCTTGGTGAAGTCGTAGTTCGCCTGACGCAACAGCAAGTGCACTTCGCGGCGCAACGCTGCGACGGGTTCGGGCAGGGTTTCTGGCATAGCCGCCTCATGACTCAGGCTGGTTTTAAGGCCATGCCCCAGCGCCCACAATCGGCGCAGAAAGCGAAACGCGCCCTCAACGCCCGAATCTGCCCATTCCAGCGTTTGCTCGGGCGGTGCCGCAAACATCATGAAAAAGCGCGCCGTGTCGGCACCATAGGCATTGATCAGCGATTGCGGGTCCACGCCATTGCGTTTGGATTTGGACATCGTGCCTATGCCTTGATAATCGACCGCCTGACCATCCGCTTTGGCTGTAGCACCGGTGATGCGACCTGCATCGTCTTTGATTAAATCAAGCTCTTCAGGGGCAAAGTAGGTGATGCCGCCTTGCGCTGTGCGCCGCGAAAATATATGGTTGAGCACCATGCCTTGCGTGAGCAAGTTAGCGAAGGGTTCGTCGTAGCTCACCAGGTCAAGATCGCGCATGACCTTGGTCCA
>JAUSQB010000332.1 GCA_030652715.1 Rugosibacter sp. | reverse complement strand
GATCGGCGAAACGCAGCCACGCTTTTCTCTGGGGAAAGAGAATGGGGGGCAACTTCATGCGGGCTATGCTTCCTTTCCCCAGGCACGCCGGGCGAAGGCTACGCCGGCGATGGAGGCGAGCAGGGCCAGCGTGAGCGCCACGTCCACCAGGGCCGAACCACCCCCGTCATAAGCCAGGAGCAGGAGCACTCCGACGCCAGTGGTGCCGAACAGCAGCGCTGCCAGCATGCGATCTGCCGCCGTAGGGCCATGAGCCACCCGCACCAGAGCTGCCAGCAGGTTGATCAGCAGAAATACCGCGATGGGCCATTCCATTCCCGTCATATGTCGATTTTCAGCAGCCGGGAGATGTGTGCCTGCGCGCTTCGCACATCTGCTTCGATGGGCCGCCGTGCATCCAGTACGTGCAGGTGCAGCAGGTCATGGTCGAGACTTACGCTCAGGGTACCGGGCGGCAGGCTCAGGGTGTTGACGAGCAGCGCACGCGATGGGCCTGGTGGCAGGGTAATCGGTACTTCCAGCAGAGCCGGGGCGAGGTCAAGCCGGGGACGCAGGGCCAGGATCGCCACTTGGGCGCCACCCTTGGCTGACTGGATCAGAAAAAAACCGACGAATCCTAGCAAGCCGTGAATGGAAAGTCGGCTCTGGCTGGGCGGCGAAAGCCACAGGCTGGCGACGAGTGCCAGTACCACGCTGGCGAGGCCTACGCCCCAGCTGTCTGCTCGGCCCTCTGCCAGTACCCACCAGGTCAAGGCAAAAAACAGCCCGCGTTGCAGAATGTCCCGCGCACTCATGGGAGCGACTTTCTGCTAGCGTTGGCGTTGGCAAAATGTGCGAGCAGTCTCGTCCCATATCGACTGAGTTTGGCCAGAGCGGTCGATACGTGTTGCACGGTGGGGTCAAAGGCTGCCATGGCGTATTTGCGCGCTTCGTCAGGAGGTCTTGCCGAGCCAGTTTTTCAAGCGTGGCCAGATATGCGGCAACATGAGCAAGGCCGTAATGGCTGCGGCGAAGTTGAACACCGTATGCACCAGTGCCACCTGTTGCGTAGCGGCGATGTCCATGGCAAGAATCATGCTGATGACAGGTTGCAGGAGTGTGGCGAACAGCAGTACCCCAAGGATATTGAAGCCGGCGTTTAACAGCGCCAGCTTCTTCGCCAGCATGTCCAGCGCGGTACTGGCCATGAGTGCGGTGGAGGTGGTGCCGATATTGGCCCCGGCTACCAGCCATACTGCTACCTGCGGCGCGACGATGCCCTGGGAGACGGATAGCACTGCCAGTCCGCTGACCACGGAGGAGGATTGCACCAGCGCGGTGAGCAAGGCACCAAACAGCAGGGCCAGCACCGGCGAGTCGAGCAGTTCGTGCCACCCTGCCACAGCAGAGTTCTGTGCCAGTGGCGCCAGGGCTTGAGAGATCAGATCCAGCGCCAGGAAGATCAGGCCAAAATAGAATACTGCCTTGCCGTAAGGCCGCCAGAGATGGGGCCCTGCCAGTGACCACAGCCCGCCTAAGGTGACGAAAATCGGCCCCAGTCCTTCCACCTTCATGGCAACTAGCCACGCGGTCAGCGTTGTGCCGACATTCGCACCGATCATGATGGCGAATGCGCCGCGGTCGGTCAGCGTGCGATTGTGCGCCAGCCCTACCGCCATGGAGGTGACAGCCGAGGACGATTGCACGATTGCCGTAGCGCCAGCGCCGACTATCGCACCGCGCCAGTCAGTCCGTGTCAGACGTTGCAGCGCTTCACGCAGGCGCTCTCCACCGAGCCGCGCCATTTCTTCGGAAAATGCTGCCAGGCCATGCAAAAACAGCATGACGGCTGCCAGGATCGAGAAAATCAGGGTGAACGGCGGACTCATGAGCGTGTCCTGCTACGTCGCATGGACAGGGTGCGCCAGCGCCAGATCAGGGTAATGAGACCGTAGGTCAACAGCCCCATTAGCGTGGCTGTGATGGACAGTCCCACCATGAGAGGCTTGCCAATGGCGGCAATGCGCTGCCACAGGCCAATATCCGCATTGATTTCAGGTGCAGATGCATCGGCACTACTGGTGGCTTCTGGCGGCATGGCATCGCCCGTTACCCAAGTGCCCAGACGGTAGGCGGAATAGTAGAGGGGACCGAAGGTGATCGGATTGGTGATGAGAGTGCTCGCAGCGGCAGCCGGTACATTGGCGCGCAGCATCACGGCGGCGGCTATCGACAGTGGAATCTGCGCGATGGGGACAAGTAGCCCGAAGAACACCCCTAAGGCCACGCCCAGTGCGACTCCACGGCGCGACCAGTGCCATAACTTGGAATGGCGCAGCCAGGGCGCAAGCCAGGACAGTCGGCGGTTGCTGTGAATCTGCTCGCGACTTGGAATCAGGGCACGCAGGCGCTCACGCAAATTCATTCAGATACTCCCTGATAGCTGATACAGCATGGTGTTTTATTTTTCGGACGAGAGAGCCGTCTGATTTCAAGCACGGGTATGAGGTTTGGCATTTTATGCGACGGTGTCAAACCACCAGCACATCGCAGGGCGCGTAGTAGGCGAGGAAGCGAGTGATGCTGCCTATCGTCGCCTCCTCCAGGCGCGAACCGCTATGGCGGCCTGCAACAATGAGATCGGCATCGAGGGCCTCGGCGATTTCAGGCAGCGCCGGGTTGGGGTGCCCGTGAATGATGCGGCTATCCAGGTCTAGTCCGGCCAGATCAGGGTCGGAGAGCAGCGCTGCCATGTTGCGTTCCGCTGCCCGTGCTTCATTTTCTGCGTAATGCGCTATGCTTTCCTCGGCAAAGCCTTTATGGCGCAGCTTGGCTTCAAAGGGTGCCTGGTAGGCATGCACTGCCATAACGCGTCCACGACCAGCCACTATCAGGGCTGCGCGCAGCACGGCTTCGGAATGCGGCTTCAGATCGACTACCGCCAGCGCCTGGCGGTAGTCGCCTGCAGGCCCGCGCCGCACGACCAGTACAGGACAGGCGGCATTGGCGAGAATGCGCGAGGCCGTGCCGCCGAGGAAAAACTGTTGCAGCAGACCCTTGCCGTGGGCGCCGATTACCAGCAGATCAGGACGGAAACTCTCGGCCATGTCTGCTACCGCCTGGTGAGCGGAGCCTTCGGCAATTTCTCCACGTACCCGGTGGGCATGGGCTGTTCGCGCTGCTTCAGTCAGGGGTTCAAGGCAGGTGTCAGCTGCTTTGCGCAAGCGGCGCGGAAGGTCGTCGTTGGCGTTGAAGGCGGCATCCAGCAAGGAAGGTTGCGGAAAGGCATGCAGGATGAGGAGTTCGGCATCCTCACGCGCAGCGAGCAAAGTGGCGCGCCGGACAGCATCATTGCCAAGCTGGGAAAAATCGGTGGCTACAAGGATGCGTTTCAGGTTTGTCATACTTTTTCTCTATCTGTTATTAGTGGGCTTCAAGTTCGGAGTGTAACCGTGCAATCAGACCATGGCGGGAGTGTAATGGTTTCGTGAAAGTCTCGCGCGATGCTTTGCGGTCGAGATTTTGGCGGTGGATGCGGCGAACGGGGGGGCTGCGACGGGCTATGCCTCACGATGCGACATGGTCAGGTTGGTCCATGAGCACCTTCATGTGCGGATAAGGGATTTCTATGCCTTCCTTGTCGAAAGCCTGTTTCAGGCGGCGCAGATATTCGCGTCGCACGTCCCACTGCGCAAGGGGTGTCACTTTGAAACGACAGCGGATAACGATTGCCGAACTGGCCCAACTCTCGACACCGGCAATTTCCAGGGGCGCGAGAAATTTGTTCGCGAATGCGGGATCGATGCGGATTTCCTCGCCTGTACGCCGCATCACGGATATCGCCTGATCGATGTCCTCGCCATAGGCGATGCTGGCATCGATGACCGCATAGGCAAAGCCCATGCTCATATTGGTAACGGTGGTGATGTTGCCGTTGGGCACGAAATGAACATTGCCGGAATAGTCGCGCAATTTGAGGTAACGCAGGGTCAGTTCCTCAACCAGGCCGCCCTTGCCGCCGGCTTCGACTACGTCCCCGATACGAATCTGGTCTTCGAGCAGCAGGAAGAATCCGGTGAAATAGTCCTTGACCAGATTCTGCGCGCCAAAGCCGATGGCGATACCGGCAACGCCGGCAGCGCCAAGCAGGGGAGCTACCGAGACACCAAATTCACCCAGCATCAACAGGCCGGCTACAACGGTCGCCGTTACATTCAGCGAGTAACGCATGACCCGCGATAGCGTCCGGATACGCTGGCCGCTTTCTCCACTCGTTTGCCGGGAAATGAGGGATTCCCGCAGGTGGGGAATCCCTCGCTGGGTGACGCGTAGTGCAATTCCCCACAATATGAATATCAGCGCCCCGCGCAGCAGGGATTCAATGTGATTTTGCAGGCCAGCGTAGAAGTATTCGAACATCGCATGAATCTCCTGGTATTCAGAATGCCTGATCCCAGCGGATCGACAGGCGGATGGCGGCGTTGATCAACCCGACCATGCTGTAAGTCTGGACGAAGTTGCCCCACTGCTCGCCGCTGCGGGGATCAACGTCTTCGGCCAGCAGGCCATGGCGGTTGCGGTAACCCAGCACCTTGACGAACAGTTCGCGCGCTTCGTCGCGGCGGCCGAGTGTGGCGAGCGCATTGATGTACCAGAAGGTGCACACGAGAAAAGCCGTCTCCGGCGCGCCAAAGTCGTCCTCGTCCACATAGCGGAAAATGAAGTCGCCGCGCCGCAGCTCCCGCTCAATAACTGCCACCGTCGCAATGAAGCGAGGGTCGTCCGCCTCGACGAAATTGACTTCCACAAGCAGTAGCAGGCTGGCATCAATGCCCTGTCCATCCAGGCTGGCGCTAAAGCAGCCCAATGGTTCGCTCCATGCCTGCCGCAGGATATCCCCGCGCAACCGGTTGGCCTGCCCACGCCAGTATTCTCCCCTGTCGTGCAATGCCAGATGCGCCGCGATTTTGGCCAGGCGGTCACAGGCAACCCAGCACATCACCGCAGAATAGGTGTGTACCCGGCTGCTGCCGCGAAACTCCCAGAGGCCGGCGTCCGGCTGGTCGTAGACCGCCACGGCGCGCTCGCCCAGCGGCTCCAGCCGATGGAACAGCGTTGCATCTCCCTGCCTTGTTAAGCGCCGGTCGAAAAACAGATGCGTGGCGGCGAGTATCACCGAGCCATAAACGTCGTGCTGCACCTGCCGATAAGCGTCGTTGCCAACCCGCACCGGCCCCATGAGCCGGTAGCCTGGCAATTCGGGAACCTCCCGCTCTTCCAGCCGGGCGCGCTCATCAATGCCATAGACCGGCTGCAAGCCATTGGTGGCAGCAGCGGCGACGTTCACGATATAGGCGATGTAACGCTCCATCGAATGCGTCCCGCCCAGGCGATTGAGCGCATTGACGACGAAATAGCCGTCACGCAGCCAGCAATAGCGGTAATCCCAGTTGCGCATGCTGTTGGGCGCTTCCGGGACGGATGTGGTCATCGCGGCGATGATCGCGCCCGTGTCCTCATAGGTATTGAGCTTCAACGTGATGGCGGCGCGAATGACGGCATCCTGCCATTCAAATGGAATACCCAGGGTGCTCACCCATTGCCGCCAATAGTGTGCAGTCTCGTCCAGAAAATGTTGCCCAAGTTTGTTCGCAGCCTCAGGCACCGTTTCATCCGGGCCGAACAGGAAGGTCAGGTTGTCTTCCAGAAAAAAAGTCGTCTCCTGCAGTACGGCGGTAATCGAGGCGTCGGTCGTCAGCCGCACCGCAAGATCAGGGGTGACATAACGGACATGGTTGCTGCCCCAGGTCACGCCCGGCCGTTGGCTGCCGTAACTGCAGGCTGGCCGCAGGCGCAGCGTGATGCGTGGAGAACCGGCCAGGCGCTTCATCTTGCGCACCAGCATCATGGGCCTGAAGATGCGGCCATGCTGGTGAAAGCGCGGCGCAAAATCGGTCACCTCGATACAGCCGCCATGCTGGTCATACAGCCGCGTGACCAGCACGGCGGTATTTTCCAGATACTGTTGCTCCGCACGAGCAAAGTCGATCACGTCGATGGCGAAAAAACCAAAGTCATCCGTGTCGCGGCGCTCACGCAGCAAGGAACAAAAGAACGGGTCGCCATCGAAACGCGGCAAACATCCCCAGACCATCTCGGCGCGTTCATCGATCAAGACGCCAAGCGTGCAATTACCAATCAAGCCAAGATCAAGACTGCTCATAAACCAAATCCTCTTTAGCAAAATCCCTGGCCAGCCAGGCGCGCACGGCAGCCACGTCCGGCAGCCGCCAGCGCGCGCAGGTTCGCCCCTTGCCGACTTTGACCGAATGGCCGCCCAGCCGGTTGACCCGATCAAAGCCATGCTCATCGGTCACATCGTCGCCGATGAAAACCGGCTGCCGCCCGCGAAAAGGTGCTTGTTCCATGAATTCGGCGATGGCTGTGCCCTTGTCGTGAACAGCGGGCTTGAGCTCCAGAACATACCTGCCTTTTTGCAACGTCAGGGGCAAATCACTTGCCGCCAGCCATTGCTTGACCTGGCGATGGACATAGCTCGCCAACTGCGGTGCCTTGCGGTAATGAATGGCAATAGCGAGTCCCTTGTCTTCCAACAATAATCCATCATGGCGTAAAACCAGGTCGGACAAGCGATGCTTGAGTTCGTTCAATGCGCTGGAAGGTGCATTGACGTGCACCCGCACACGGCCCAGTGCATCACGCAATTCCAGCCCATGCTGGCCGGCAATCGGGATGCGCATGCCGCCCAGACGCGTGTCCAGGTCGGCCAGCGCCCGGCCACTGACCAGCGCGAGCGCGCCGCCGCACGCAGTGTATAAGCGTGTGATCAGGCCAAGCAAAATATCATCGACGTGAATGGCGTCCGGGCTATCCGCAAAAGCGATCAGCGTGCCATCAACGTCCAGAAAGTAGGCCCAATCGGCTTGCGCCGGGGGCGGTGTGCTATGTTTTGGTCTCGTCATCCGCTCGCTCATTCTGCAAAAACACCGTCGCGGGCAGATCCTGAACGTTGCAGCACCCGCCGTCGCCGCATACGCGCCGCATCCAGCAACATGCGGCCGGCCCAACGATAGATATTGAACTCGCGCACTAGGGCACGCATCAGCCGCATGCGATCGCGCTGTTCCGATTCCGGCATGGTGAGCGCAAGATGCAAGGCGGCAGCGCATTGGTCCATGTCATATGGATTGACGATCAGGGCTTCCGCCAATTCACTGGCGGCGCCAGTAAACTGCGACAGAATCAGCATGCCGCGCTCGTCATCATGCGCGGCGATGAATTCCTTGGCGACCAGATTCATGCCGTCATGCAGGCTGCTGACAAAACAAAGGTCAGCCGCCCGGTAATGCGCATAGATGGCTTCCGTTTCATGGTGTTCTATTTTGAGCAGGATGGGCGCTGCCACATCTGTCCGTCCTTTGGTAAAGCGTTCATTGATCGCTTGCGCCAGCGACCGTACCTGAGCATCGTAGGCTTGATATTCGTCGATTTTGGAACGTGATGGTGCGGCAATCTGCATGAAACTGAAACGGCCAATCCATTCCGGTTGCAGTTCCAGCAAGCGCTCGACAGCGCGGAAGCGCTCGATGATGCCCTTGGTGTAGTCCAGGCGGTCCACGCCGATGCCGAGCAGATGGTCCTTGGGCAGACCGTTGGTTTGGCGAACTTCCTCACGGCATGCCGCGACGGGTTTTTTCAGCAGCTCGGGATCGGGCGGCCAGGTGATGGAAATCGGGTAGCGGTGCACAGCCGTCAATTCGCCGCCCAGGCTGACCGTGAACGCATCGCGATCCACTCGCGCTTCGAGCAGGCGATCGACGGTATCGACGAAATTATTGCAATGGGTCTGGGTATGGAAACCGAGAATGCTGCTGCCCAGCAAGCCCGAAAGAATTTCCTCGCGCCACGGGCAAATGGAAAACGATTCCTGATTGGGCCAGGGAATGTGCCAGAAAGTAATGATCGTCGCTTCAGGCAGTTCCTCGCGGATCATGCGGGGAACCAGGGCGAGGTGGTAGTCCTGGATCAGCACGATCGGTGCTGGCGTGTCGGCTTCCTCAGTAACGGCCTTGGCGAATTTGCGGTTGACCGCCACATAGTGTTTCCAGTCGCCTGAACGGAACGTCGGGCGCACGTGGGCATTATGGCAAAGCGGCCACAGGCCTTCATTGGCAAAGCCATAGTAGTAACCGGCCTCTTCCTCCGCGCTGAGCCATATCCGGCGCAGGTTGTAGGTTGGCTTGTCCGGTGGCACGCGCACACGGTCCTGCGCGTCCACTACCTCCCGGTCGGCCGAACCGCCGCCGTGGGCAATCCAGGTGCCCGAGCAGGCGCGCATCACGGGCTCCAGCGCGGTCACCAGACCGCTGGCCGGACGTTGCACCTCGATCTGCTCGCCATGCCGCTGATGGATATAAGGCTCGCGGTTGGATACGACGATGACATTCTCGCCGCGCAATTCGCCGTGGAGAATGGCGCGCAGGCTGTTCGGTGTCCAGCTGATTTGGCTTTCGTCGCGTGAGCGCACCTCCAGCTCCAGCCCCTGCACCAGTTTTTGCAAATCCCGCGCGATGGGACGCAGTTCCGGCGGCGCCTTGGGTGAAGCGTCAGGCCGCCGGAAGATCCCTTCGCCGCGCATCAAGGCGCGCATGCCCTGCACCCAGCCACGCCAGGAAAGCTGCGCAATGACTACCGTAAGCAGGGAAATGACCACCGCCAGGCCGGTGAAAAAATAAAACAGATAGCGCCGGGTTTCTTCGCTGCGCCGTTCCACAAAGCTCATGTCGTGTATCAGTACCAACTGGCCTTCCGGGGCGTCGGCGCTGGCTAACGGCATCACGGTGACATGCAGCAGGCCTTGAGCCTGTGGCAGGAGATGGTTGGCGGAACGATTGAAGCGCTCGAGCTCGTTGCAGCGTACTTCCTGCGGCAGCAGTCTGGATGCCAGGGGAGCGCTGGCAGGCGATAGGCAATAACCCACCGCATAGAGGCGCTCATCCTGCGTGATTTTGTTGAAAAAGTTGACGACCTTCCCTTTGGAGCCTGCTGCCAATTGTGCCATCAGCGGTTCCTGGATGGTATTGACTATCAGTGTGGCGCGGATCTCCATGTCGCGCACGAACCAGCGCAAGGTCAGTTGGTCGGCGAAAGGCACGACAGCGTAGGCAATGCCGGCCAGGATCAGTATCAAGGGTAGAACAAAGCGAAGAGAGAGTTTCATTGGATGGCATTCCTTTCTTCAGGGTGTAAAAATGGGCGCAGCATGCAAAATAATGCACTGTCCACAGCCAAAGACCTTATTGCCGTTAAACCGGCTACAGGTTTTCCTTCTCCCTGCGTTTCCCCCTGTATTGCTGCCACCATCTGCTTTCTGTTTCAAACTCAAGCCGGAAGTCTGTGCCAATACTCTAGCGGGTGCGAACCGTCAGGCAAAGAAAAAGTTCGCGGAACGGCGGTGGGAATGCAGTTAGCGATGAGCGTGCCTGTATCATCGACTTGCGAAGGGGCTTGCTGATCCTGTATGTAACCGATTAATCAATTCGAGATGGGTAATGATAGCGTGCTTTCCTGCTGCGGGCAAAGTCTGAATGCGTTCTGCCATTGTGTTTGCGAGAGAGTCAACCGGTTTTGCTGCTTGTCTTGTTGACGCTGCTTGCGGATTTTTGCAGCTTTGTTATGGATATTGCAGGTCGTGTGTCGGCCGGTTTTTTTGTCAGAAAGTCGGTGCTGGTGAGACGGCGGCATGATTTACTCTGACTTGGTCGGGTGCTCCGGTAGAATGGCTGCTGCTATCCGCTTCTGCGCGATAGCCTCGGCCTTGTCAGCCTCGACCTTTTGTTTTGGCCCTTCTTTGCCTATGTTCGATACCTTGCCCCGCATCGATGCTTCTTCTCTCTGGCTTGCGCTGGTCGCCTTGCTGCTGTTGTGTGGCTGGGTTGCCGGTGAACTAGCGGCGCGCATTCGCCTGCCGCGTGTAATTGGTTACGCGCTGGCCGGTGGCGTATTCGGCCTGCTGGATCACTCGCTTCCCATGATCGATTTACACGGGCCGGCGCGTCTGTTGGGTGAAATAGGTCTGGGTGTATTGCTCTTCGATCTTGGCCGCCGGGTTGATTTTTCCCGGCTCAAGCGCGACCCGACGCTGGCCTTGACCGCCGTGGCAGAAATGGGCGCGACCTTTGTTGTTTGCTTCGGTATCTTGCGTCTGCTGGATGTCGCGACACCGTGGGCGGCGGTGGCGGCAGTCATTGCCATGGGCACTTCGCCGGGGGTCGTGATTAGCATGGTCCGCGATGTGCGTGCCCAAGGACAAGTCACCGAGCGCCTGCTGTGGCTGACGGCGGCGAATTCGACAGTAGCGGCATTGATGGCAACCCTTTTGGCCGGATGGTTTCATGCCGGACAGGCGAGCACGCCCTGGCATATGGTCGTTGTACAGCCTTTGTATCTGGTCATGGGTTCCCTGCTGCTGGCCGCCCTTGTGGCTTCGGCAATTTCAATCGTGGTGTGGGTTATCGGAAAGAACAGAACCCGCCGTCTGCTCCTCAATTTGTCCGCCATTCTGTTTACGCTTGCTGTTGCACGGGCGCTGGGTCTTTCAGTGCCCTTGAGTCTGCTGGCGCTGGGTTTGATCACCCATCACCAGAACCGGCGTGATGACCGAGCCAGTGAAGAGTTTGGTGAAATGGCTTTGCCGCTCACCGTGCTTTTTTTCGTCTTCGTCGGCACGAGCCTGGCGAGTGTCGACTGGCTGCGTTACGGCTGGCCAGCGCTGGTTCTGGTGGCGGCGCGATTGTCGGCGAAGTGGCTGGCGACGGGTCTGGTTGCGCGCTTGTCAGGGTTGACTTTTGGCCACAGCTTTCGTCTGGGACTGGGATTGACGCCGATGTCAGGGTTGTCGCTAATGCTTGTCGCCGACATGAGCCGGCTGTACCCCGGATTTGCCAGCGCGATGGCCGGCATTCTGGTGGCAGCCATCGCGCTGTGCGGTTTGCTGGGGCCGCTGGTGACGCATTTCGCGCTGGTACAGTCAGGCGAGGCGGCGCCCGATGAAATGACGCGCCCGGAGGCCATGCATGGCTGAACTGTTGGAATTCACGCCATCGCCGCAGCTCTCATTCGGCATTGAACTGGAGCTGCAAGTGGTGGATACCACGGACTACAACCTGACCCAGGGAGCCTCCTACCTGCTGCGCAAGTTGCGCAAAACGCCTGGCGACATCAAGCACGAAGTCACCGAGAGCATGATCGAAATCGCCACCGGCGTGCACACTCGCCATGCGGCGGCGCTCGACGAATTGCGCAGCCTGCGCGATGTGCTGGTGACGGCGGCCGACCAGTTGAATCTGGTGCTCTGCGGCGGCGGCACTCATCCTTTTCAGTATTGGGATGATCGTCGCATCGTCGATAATCCGCGCTATAAAAAGGTCTCCGAGTTGTATGGTTATCTGGCCAAGCAATTCACCGTTTTCGGTCAGCATATTCATATTGGCTGTCCGAGCGGTGATGATGCGCTGTACCTGCTCCATGCGCTGGCCGATTACGTTCCGCATTTCATTGCATTGTCGGCTTCTTCCCCCTTTCAGCAGGGCGTGGATACACATTTTGCCAGCTCGCGGCTGCATGTGGTGAGCGCCTTTCCGCTGTCCGGACACGCACCCTGGTGCACGCAATGGCACGAATTCGAAAGTTATTTCAACCGCATGCGGCAGGCCGGAATCGTCGCCAGCATGAAGGATTTTTACTG
>JAUSQB010000308.1 GCA_030652715.1 Rugosibacter sp. | reverse complement strand
CCGGCGTGATCGGCGGCATGTTTACCGCCACCCTTTTGGCAGTTTTCTTTGTGCCGATTTTCTTTGTGGTCGTACGACGTATTTTCCCCGGAAAACCACTACCGCACAGGGAACCGCACGATGCATAAGTTATACGTTTGGGCAGCTACCCTCATGCTCGCAGGTTGCTCTTTTGCACCCGCCTACCAGCGGCCAGAACTCCCAGTACCTGCACAATGGCCGACTTCTGAGAAAGTCGGCGCTGGTAATACGGCGGTTCGTGCAAATTCAGACACGTTGGCAGAGCATCCACTGGACTGGCGCAGTTTTTTCACTGATTCTCGCTTGCAGCGCTTGATTGGAATCGCACTGGAACACAACCGTGACATGCGCATTGCCATCGCTCGGGTAGAAGAAGCGCAGGCACTGTATGGCATCACCCATGCGGATCGCTTGCCCACCGTGAATCTTGGCGCGGCACAGTCCGCTACACGTATTCCTGGCCCATTGTCCCCCACGCTACAGCCCCAAACAAACCGTCGATACGATGTGAATTTAGGCATGACAGCCTTTGAGCTCGATTTCTGGGGCCGCGTTAAAAATCTTGATGCCGCCGCACGCGCAAACTATCTTGCAACCACCGAAGCCCGCGAGGCATTTCGCTTAAGCTTGATCGCTGATGTCGCCAACGCTTATTACACACTGCAAGAACTCACAGAGCGGCATCTCCTGGCATATGCCACGCTGGAGAGTCGTGCGAACAGTCGTCGGCTCATTGGCAAACGACGTGACGTAGGGCTGGCAGGCGATCTTGACTTTCTGGCCGCAGACGCCGCCTATGAGTCAGCCCGCGCAGAACTCGCCAATCTTGAGCGTAACCAGCGCGCAGCCAGCAACGCACTAGTTTTATTAGTGGGCACAGTCACGCAAGATTTACCCCCCGGTCGCGCGCTGATCGACCAAGACGAATTGCCTGCACTGCCCGTGTCAGTACCCAGTGAGGTTTTGCTGCGTCGCCCGGATGTGCGAGCAGCCGAGCAACGCCTGCTCGCGGCAAACGCCAATATCGGCGCAGCGCGTGCCGCATTTTTACCTCGCATCGGTTTGAGCCTGGCCTTCGGTACGGCCAGTCGAACCCTCTCCGGCTTGTTTGATTCTGGCACCGGTGCCTGGAGTTTTTCGCCATCACTGGTGCAACCGTTGTTTGATTCCGGACGCACGCAAGCCAACGTTAGCCTGGCAGAAGCGCGCAAAGTCATCGCTGTTGCGGAGTATGAAAAAACCATACAGCAAGCCTTTCGCGAAGTGGCTGACGTCCTCGCTGCGCGCGATCAGCTCAGTGAGCAGCTCAGTGCATTAAACGCCGCTGAAAAATCTCAAGCCGAGCGCTTAACACTCGTCGATGCGCGCTACCGCGCGGGAGTGTCCAGCTACCTTGAATTACTGGATGCGCAACGCGATGCATTCAGCGCTCAGCAAAGCGCCATTCAAGTGCGCCGCGCCATGCTCAGCGCTGCAGCACAGCTTTATAAAGCGCTCGGCGGGGATGCTCCTGCGGATGAAACAAGCCCAGGGAAAAACAGCTAATCAGGCCGACCTCGCCCTGCGCATAAATATCTGCCAAGGCACGGCTATCGTTTCCGCCGGAGAAGTCCCTCACGAGGGCTACTTCTCTGGCTACCTCTGCAAGCAGTTAATGATGGTGACCATGGGCCCCATGAACATGACCATGGGAAACTTCTTCTGCCGTTGCGGCACGCACATCCGTCACGGTACAAGCAAAAATCAGCGCCATGCCGGCGAGTGGGTGATTACCATCGACGACCACTTTATCTTCCGTAATGTCGGTAATCGTGAATAAGCGGTCATCTTCGTCGCCGCGTTCAAACTGGGTACCCATTTCGATGTTATCTGGGAACAGGTTACGCGGTTCGATAATAATGAGTTCAGCATCATATTCACCGAAGGCATCTTCAGGTTGTAGCTTGACTTCAATGCTATCGCCAGCCACTTTGCCCTGAATCTCTTCTTCAATGCGATCAAAAATACCGCCATAACCGCCATGCAGATAGACGAGCGGCGCATTACCCGCATCAATGAGATTGCCCTCTGGATCTTTAACCGTGTATTTAAGGGTGACGACGCTGTTCCTAGCGATTTGCATGATGCTTTCCTTTGCCATTTAGACGTTGAACAAGTTGATAAACCGTGGCAGCATGCCCCTTGGGCTGCACATCGTACAGTGCATGCTGAATAATGCCGCTTTTGTCGATAACAAACGTAGAGCGAATGATACAAAGTTTTTTGTGACCGTCACGCTCGCGGTATTGGCTGACACCAAATTGACTGCACATCTCGCCTTTTTCATCCGAAAGCAGAGGGACAGATAAACCATGCAGATCACGAAATTTTGCATGCGAATAACAATCGTCGCGTGAAATGCCGAAAACTTTGCAATTCAGCTTGGCAAACTCACTTTCATGATCAGAGAAATCAGCGGCTTCAATGATGCAGTTAGGCGTGTTATCACGGGGATAGAAAAACAACACAGCATGATGCTGACCATACACCGAGCGAGAGTCAATCCACGCCATGTCTGCATCAGGCAACAGGAAATCAGGTGCAGCTTCTCCAGCGTGCAGCATTCGGTTCCCCCTCGGGTAAGGTGAACTTATTCTAACCGAGCTTGCGCCAAGTAAATCAAGTACTATTTTCGGGTAATGCTCTTCTCGTGCGGCGTTAACTCAATCGCCGACTTATGGGCGCTGGCCAAATAGTCATGCGAGCGCATTTCAATCAAGCGGCTAACCGTGCGCACAAATTCAGTTGCTTGCGGGCCTTGTGTGTACAGCATCTCGGCAGGACATGCTGCGCTGACAATCAACTTCACCCGATGATCGTAAAGCACATCAACCAGCCAGGTAAATCGTCGTGCCGCACTTGAATCATCAAGAGTCATTTGGGGCACGTTAGATAACACCAAGGTGTGATACTCCTCGGCTAATGCCAAGTAATCATTTTGCGAACGCGGACCGGCACAGAGTGTCGCAAAATCAAACCAGATAATGCCCTGAACACGCCGCACCACGGGCAACTCTCGGCCAACCAGGGTGATGGCTTGCGCGTTCCCTTCTCCACCTGCCATCTGATGAAATATCTGCTGCAAAGCCCGGGTTGCGGCTGCCGGATCGTTGACCAAAAAGATATCTGCCTGCTCTAACGCGCGCAAACGGTAATCAATCCCGGCATCGATTTTCAGCACATCCAGCGTTTGGTTCAGCAACCGTATCGTCGGTAAAAAATTTTGTCTTTGCAGCCCGTTGGGATAAAGGCCGTCAGGCGGGTAATTGGAAGTGATGCAAAAAATGACGCCGCCATCAAACAGGGCTTTCATCAAGCGGCCAAGAATCATGGCATCGGCAATATCTGACACATGAAACTCGTCAAAGCACATCAGACGAGTTTCTCGTGCAATGTCGTCGGCTACTTTAGCTAGCGGATCGCTTTCGGAATGGTATGCTTTGAGTGCTTGGTGCACCTCGCGCATGAAGCCATGAAAATGCACACGACGTTTTCTTTGATAGGGGACTGCATCAAAAAAGCAGTCCATAAGAAAACTTTTACCACGTCCTACCCCACCCCAAAACCAGACACCGCGAGGTAACTCAGGGTGAATAAAGAGCTTGCGCAAGCGGTTGCGTCGCGCAGCTTTCAAGGCAAGCAATTCGTCATAGAACACTTGCAGCCGTTCCACGGCAGCCAGTTGTTCAGCATCGGCAACGATGTTGCGCTCAACAAGCGCCGCATTGAACGCTTTGCGTACGCCGTCTTTGGCAGCGTTAAGAATTTGATAGGGCATGGGGGCTAGTTAACACAGCAGAAAATACTCGCAGCAATCAAGGCAAAGACTTGTCTTGCTATTTTGTCTAGCCACCCTAAACGCAATGACTAGAAATGCAACGCGCGTTTATCGACCGCCAATGCAGACTCATGCATTGCTTCAGATAAGGTGGGATGGGCATGGCAAATGCGGGCAATATCTTCCGAAGAGGCGTTGAATTCCATCGCCACAACGGCCTCTGCAATCAGCTCTGACGCGTTGTTGCCAATAATATGCACGCCGAGGACACGATCCGTTTTAGCGCATGCCAGCATTTTAACAAACCCGGTGGTGTCTCCCTGCCCTAATGCACGGCCATTGGCAGCAAAAGGAATCTGTCCGACACGGTATTCAGCGCCCTCATTTTTCAATTGTTGTTCCGTTTTACCGACCCAGGCAATTTCAGGATGGGTATAAATCACCCACGGGATCACGTCATAATTGACATGGCCTTTTTGACCGGCGATACATTCAGCCACCATGACGCCTTCTTCCATGCTTTTGTGGGCAAGCATGGGGCCGGGCACAACATCACCCACGGCCCAAACGTTAGGCAAATTGGTGTGACACTGGGCATCCACTGCAATAAAGCCACGCTCGGTCATCGCCAAGCCTACAGTTTCTGCCCCGATATCACCGGTTGTGGGAATACGGCCCACGGAAACAATCAGCCGATCACATTCCAGCACTTTTACTTCATCGTCCAGCTCATAAGCCACCGTGACGCCTTTTTTGGTGACCTCCACTTTGGTAATTTTTGCACCCAAGTGAATCGACAAACCCTGCTTTTGCGTGAATGTTTTCCAGGCTTCTTTAGCGACTGCTGCATCCGCTGACACCAGAAAATCCGGCATCGCTTCAAGAATGGTGACTTCAGCACCTAATCTTTTCCAGACAGAGCCCAACTCCAGACCAATGACGCCCGCCCCTATAACGCCCAGCCGCTTGGGCGCGGTATCAAAAGACAGTGCCCCCACGTTGTCGCAGACAATTTTGTTATCAACGGGAATGTTTGGCAGATGGCGCGCCTGGGATCCGGTGGCCACAATGACATGTGTGGCTTCAACAATTTCGCCACTGACATCGACTTGCCAGCGATCATTTTCGCGGCCGACAAATTTTCCGTGGCCCGCTAGCAAGGTGACTTTGTTTTTCTTGAACAAGCTTTTAATGCCGCTCGTGAGCTGATCAACGATGTTATCTTTTCGCTTGACCATGGTAGCCACATCCATTTTCACATCACTCGCAGAGATGCCATGCATGATGAAAGAATGGGTTGCCTGCTCGAACAGTTCAGATGATTGCAATAGCGCCTTGGAAGGAATGCAGCCCACATTCAAGCAAGTTCCGCCCAACCTGACTGCCCCTTTCGGGTCGGCATACGATTCGGATTCAATGCATGCCGTAGACAGCCCTAGCTGGGCAGCACGAATAGCGGCCACGTAGCCGCCAGGCCCACCCCCAATAACGACAACATCAAATTGTTTGGACATGAAGCAACCTTTCAGAATCAGTTATTTTCAGTGCTAATCTTTAATGCCAGTTCGCACCAAATTAAATATTAAATATCGAGCAAGAGCCGCGCCGGGTCTTCCAATGCTTCCTTGATGGTCACCAGGCCGAGTACGGCTTCACGACCATCAATGATGCGGTGGTCGTATGACATGGCAAAATAATTCATCGGGCGAACAACCACCTGGCCATTTTCAACCACTGCGCGGTCTTTGGTCGCATGAACGCCCAAAATGGCAGATTGCGGCGGATTGATGATGGGCGTGGAAAGCATGGAACCAAAAGTGCCGCCATTGGAAATGGTAAACGTGCCGCCTGTTAGCTCTTCGAGTGAAAGCTTGCCCTCTTTGGCTTTCTGGCCGAATTCAGCAATTTTCTTTTCAATTTGGGCCAAGCTCATTTGATCGGCATCGCGCAAAATTGGCACAACCAAACCGCGAGGGGACCCGACAGCAATACCGATGTCAAAATAGCCGTGATAAACAATGTCATTG
>JAUSQB010000303.1 GCA_030652715.1 Rugosibacter sp. | reverse complement strand
CAGGCAGACAAGCTGATTTACCTGTGTGATGCAGCCGGCGTGGTGAGCGCAAAAGGTGCGCTGATCGATGCGCTAACGGCAGATGAAGCGCAAAAAATTACGGGCAAATATTTGCAGGCGCAGGCGCCGGAAATTGCCCGTGTTTTGCCGGGCGCAGTGCGAGCATGTCGAGCGGGCGTTGGGCGGGTACATTTTCTTGATCGCCAATCCGATGGCGCGATGCTGATGGAATTCTTTACCCGCGATGGTGTGGGCACGGTGATGACTCGGGCACCGCTGGCATGTTTGCGCGATGCCACTATCGACGATGTGGGCGCGATTTTAAGCCTCATCGAGCCGCTCGAAGCTGATGGCACGCTAGTCAAGCGGGGCCGTGAGCGACTGGAAATGGAAGTCAGCCGTTTTTCTCTGGTGGAGCATGACGGCGTGGTGGTTGGCTGTGCGGCGCTATATCCTTTTACCGATGCAAAGTCGGCCGAGCTAGCCTGCGTTGCCGTGATGCCTGATTTCCGGCGTAGCGGGTATGGCGATCAATTACGCGTCCATATTGAGGCGCGTGCAAAAAAGATGAAGTTAAAACAGCTTTTTGTGCTTACCACTCGCACCGCACACTGGTTTATCGAACGCGGTTTTGTCGAATCCAGCGTGGATGCTTTGCCAACCTTGCGCCGCGAACTTTACAACCTGCAAAGACGTTCAAAAGTTCTGGTAAAGATGCTATAAGTCTGATGACGAATCGCATAGCGTATCTCAGAGTAAACTCGCAAGACAGCCTCATTCAAAGCAACGAAACTTTAAAGGAAACGGCATGACACGCATGGTTAACTGCATCAAACTCGGTAAAGAAGCCGAAGGCATGGATTTTCCCCCGATGCCGGGAGAGTTGGGTAAAAAGTTGTATGAGAGCGTATCCAAGGAAGCCTGGCAGGCATGGATCAAGTTGCAAACCATGATCATCAATGAAAACCGCTTGAGCCTGGCGGATCCGCAGCACCGCAAATATCTAACCGAACAAGTGCAAAAACATTTCTTTGGTGAAGGCGCAGATCAGGTCAGCGGCTACGTTCCTCCGGCAGCATAAAGTTGGTCAAGCAGTGGTTCAGGCGCGAGATGAGGTAGCAGTTTCACTGTTTCTTGCGCTGTATCACAAGCACGCTATGCAGTGCAGCCCCCCCCCTTGGGAAGGGTCGACTTTTCAGGCAAAAAGGGGCTGCGCGAATTTCTCGACGCAGCCTAGGGGGGTATATAGAGGGTACTAGAGAAGAAAAGAAGAAAAGAATACCGGAAGAATGCCGAACGGGGGGCGCTATGATTTATGCGCGAGTTCTTTTTCCAGTTCTTCCAGCCCGATGTGGCGGACGTCTCGCCCCTTGACCATATACACGACGTATTCGGCAATATTTTTGGCGTGATCGCCAATTCTCTCAATGGAGCGGGCGACAAACAGTAAATCCAGCGAACTGGAAATAGTGCGCGGATCTTCCATCATGAAGGTGATGAGTTGGCGCATCGCGGCCTTGAAGCTGGCATCCACTTCGCGATCCTGACGCGCCACTTCATAGGATACTGTTTCATCCACGCGAGCAAAGGCATCGAGCGATTTCCTCAGCATGGTGACGGCGATATTGGCGGTAGACCGAAGCTCAATGCGAGGAATGGCGCGCAGACTATCCGAGTGTAAAGCACGCGCCATTTTTGCAATCTTCTTGGCTTCATCACCAATGCGTTCAAGGTCAGTGATGATTTTCACCACGGTCATGACCATACGTAGATCAACTGCTGTCGGTTGCAGCCGGGCGATGATTTGCGTGCAGGCTTCGTCAAGCTCGACTTCGTGCCGGTTAACCAGGTGATCATTGACAATAATCTGCTCGAGCGCGGTCAGGTCGCCACTTTCCAGTCCTTCCATGGCGCGCAGGAACTGCTGTTCCACCAAGCCACCCATAGCCAGGACGCGACTACGCAGGTCTTCGAGATCAGTATCAAATCTTTTGAGAATATGTTGTTGACTCATGTCGCCACCTTAGTTGTTTTTCTTTTCACTATACGCAAGAACCGTGAAGGAATTGTTTCAGTCTGATTTTTCAGTGAAATCATTGTCCAACAAATTCTGGCGTTAGTCTATCTACTTTTTGCGTTTTACCACCTCAACCGTGCTGGGCGTGGCAAGCAGCAACACGTCGGCACCACGCTGAGCGAAGAGCCCGTTACATACGACACCGGCAATGCCATCAATCCGGCTTTCCAGTGCCGTGGGCTGGTTAATGTGCAGACCATGTACATCGAGTATCAGGTTGCCATTGTCAGTAATGTAACCTTCCCGTAATTTAGGCGTGCCGCCCAATTGACTCAGTTGCCGTGCCACATGGGCCCGCGCCATCGGGATGACTTCCACCGGCAACGGAAATCTGCCCAGGGTGGCTACGCGCTTTGAGGTGTCGCAGATGCAAACAAATGTATCCGCCACGGCAGCAACAATTTTTTCGCGCGTGAGTGCGCCACCGCCACCCTTGATCATGGAAAGGCTGGCATCAATCTCATCGGCACCATCCACATAAATGCCGATGTGTTCGACATCATTCAAATCCAGCACGCGAATACCATGGCCTTCGAGCCGCTGGCGCGTGGCTTCGGAACTCGCTACCGTTCCACCGAGATGGCTTTTGAGCGCGGCGATTTCATCAATGAAGCAATTCGCCGTGGAGCCAGTACCCACGCCGAGTATCGCCCCGGTGGGCAAATGCGTCGCGACATAATCGCGCGCCGCCTGCGCCACGGCCCGTTTCATTTCATCTTGGGTCATGGTGCTCATCTTTTACGCGACGGCGGCAAATCGGTGCAGCTGCCATGGGCGACTTCCGCGGCCATGCCGATGCTCTCGCC
>JAUSQB010000270.1 GCA_030652715.1 Rugosibacter sp. | reverse complement strand
GAAGTCAGCCCGCGCCCGCATGACACCGGGCTGGTGACGCTGGCCACGCAACGCTTGTCCGAATTCGAGCTGCATGCACGCGCCATTCTTGGCTTGCCGGTCGATACCGGCTTGCGCCGTGCGGGCGCTTCGGCGGTGATCTATGGCGGCATGGACGCCAAAGGCATCGCCTTTGAGGGTGTGGCAGAAGCCTTGCGCGTGCCGGAATCCGACCTGCGATTATTTGGCAAGCCGGAAAGTTTTATTAAGCGCCGCATGGGCGTAGCCGTAGCAACAGCAGACACCACCGATGAGGCGCGCGCCAGGGCAAAACTTGCCGCCAGCCTGGTCAAGCCGGTTAATGCCGCAACAACCTAGAGACAAGATCAAGGCAACCCATGACGCTTGCAGTGACCGCAGGTGGCGCTATAGACGCTTATCAGCAGCATTTTACCTCGACGTGATCAAGCGCCAAGGGGGGCGTTGCAAGTACCTCCAGCAGTGGAATAAAGTGCAAAAGATCGAGCGCGATTCACCGGGCATGAGTTGTTAAAGTGTGTTAACGTAACACCTATTGACACCAAAGGAGAAAGCGCCATGCCTGCCATTGCCGCTAAAACCGTATCTGTAAAACTCGACCCGGATACCCGCGCCCGAATTGAAAGTCTGGCCGAAGCTCGCCACCGCTCCGCGCATTGGATGATGCGTGAAGCCATCAGCCAGTACATCGAGCGCGAGGAAAAGCGCGAATCTTTCCGACAAGACGCTATCAAGGCGTGGGAGGACTATCAGGAAACACACTTGCATGCGACCTCTGAAGAAGTGGATGCATGGCTTGCCAGCTGGGGTACTGAAAACGAACTGCTAGCCCCCGTATGCCACAAGTGAAATACGCGCCCTGCGCAATCCGCGACCTTCAGCGATTGCGGGAGTTTTTGCGGCCAAAGAATCCAGCCGCAGCCAAACGAGCAGCCGAAACCATCATGAAAGCTGTGCAGGTGCTTGGGCACCAGCCACAGATTGGCCGACCGATTGATGAAATGTCAGACGAGTACCGGGAATGGATGATCGACTTTGGTGACAGCGGCTATGTAGCACGGTATCGCTTCGATGGTGATACCGTCACCATTCTGACTGTGCGTCACCAAAAGGAAGTGGGCTACTGATGGACACTGACAAGCAGATCGGGCTTGAAGCCTTGGTCTTGTCGAGCAAAATGCTTTTGTTCGACAAGGCCGAAAGCAACCCAGAAGAAGCACAGCGCATCCGTCCAGGCAACGAAATGCGCGCGTTAGAGCAAAACTTGCGGCGAGCAAAGTGAAGCCGATTAAAAGCGATTAACCCGTAAAAAATCTTGAGCAAAAGTTTTTCCAGCCGCCTCATCCACTGGCACGCGAAGCACGGACGGCATGATCTGCCCTGGCAAAACACGCGCGACCCGTACCGCGTTTGGCTCTCGGAAATCATGTTGCAGCAGACGCAAGTGGTCACGGTGATTCCTTACTATCATCGTTTTCTCGCGCGCTTCCCTACACTTGAATCGCTGGCTGCTGCGCCGGTTGAAGACGTCATGCCGTTGTGGAGCGGGCTGGGTTATTACGCCCGTGCGCGCAACTTGCACGCGGCAGCGCGTGTGATGATGACACAATATAACGGTGTGTTTCCAGAAGCGCCGGAAATCATTGCCAAGTTGCCCGGCATTGGCCGCTCCAC
>JAUSQB010000269.1 GCA_030652715.1 Rugosibacter sp. | reverse complement strand
AATCTCACCGCTTCCGCCAGTTTCCATGTAATAAATGCCCAATTCCTGGCAGGTTAGGAATGGAATGGCCTTAAAAGCGATCTCGCCCTCACAGCCCTGTAACAGCCCCTCCCAAAACGTCCACGATCTTAACCCAAAGGGATGACTGGTGATTACACCTGAAATCGGCTTCGCTACAATCAACGGGGCCCGCTTCCACTTTGAACAAGCCGGATCAGGTGTTCCGCTCATCCTCCTGCATGGGGTCGGCTTGAATCTGCACATGTGGGATGATCAATTCGCCCCATTTGCCGATCACTATCGCGTCATTCGTTACGATCTTCGCGGGTTTGGGCTATCGCCCCCATCCGCCCCAGCCGCCTTCTCGCATGCAGAAGACCTCAAAGGCTTGCTTGACCATTTCAAGATCGGGCGCGCCCATATTCTGGGTTTATCCCTTGGTGGCAGAGTCGCGCTCGACTTCTCGCTGATGTACCCAGACTCTCTTGATCACTTGGTGCTTGTTGATCCGGCACTCGGAGGCTACCGCTTTTCTGAAGACTGGCTTGGCTTAATGGCACCTATCATGCAACACGGCAAAAACGGTGACATTGCTGCAGCAAAACGCTTATGGCTTGCACATCCATTGTTCGCACCCGTCAGAGCGCGAGCACAAAGTCGGCAGCAGTTCGAACAAATTGCCGCCAATGATCCTGGCTGGCATTGGCTGAATCAAGGTTTTGAGCAATCGCTCAATCCATCTGCAGCGAAACGTTTGCAGGATATTAATGCGCCTACCCTGGTCGTTGTTGGCGAAAAGGATTTGCCTGACTTTCACGTGATTGCCGAACTTTTAAATAAAGACATTCCGCATGTCCAAAAATTTAACCTTATCGGTGCGGGTCACATGGCAAACATGGAGGCACCAGAGCAATTCAATGAGATCGTTTTAGAATTCCTCTCCGGAAAATAATACACACTCCCTCGGTGGGACCCCTACCAGAGCCTTTTAGCCCACCTTGGGCAAATGCTGCAAAGATGTCCGAATAGCATCCTCTGCATACACATGGTCTTCTAGCTCGCCATCGAAATAGCGATCATAAGCCGCCATATCAAAATGGCCGTGCCCCGTCAGATTCACAAAGAGTGTCTTCGCTTCGCCGCTGGCTTTGCACAGAAGTGCTTCATCAATCGCAGCGCGGATAGCGTGATTTGATTCAGGTGCCGGGATAATCCCTTCGGCTCGCGCAAACATGACCCCCGCTTCAAAGGTTGCCAACTGCGGCACAGCGATGGCCTCGATAAGCCCCTCATGATAAAGCTGTGACACCAGAGGCGAATCTCCGTGATAGCGCAATCCACCGGCGTGAATGCCAGGCGGCATGAAGTCATGGCCCAGCGTGTACATCTTCATGATCGGCGTAAAGCCGGAAGCATCGCCATAATCATAGGCATACGCGCCTTTGGTCAGCGTGGGACATGACGCGGGTTCAACTGCCACAAGACGCACCGGCTTGCCTTGATGTCCACCTGCCGCATTGTCAGCAAAAAATGGAAACGCAGCGCCGGCAAATGACGAGCCACCACCACAAGGCGCAAAAACCATATCCGGCCAATCGCCGGTAAGTGCAAATTGTTTTTTCGCTTCCAGGCCGATGATGGTCTGATGCAAAGCCACGTGATTCAGCACCGAACCCAGTGCATAGTTGGTATCCGCGCGTGAGGCCGCTTCTTCGACTGCCTCAGAGATCGCAATTCCCAGCGAACCAGGATTTTCCGGGTCTTTAGCCAAAAAATCTCGGCCTGTTTGCGTGAGACTCGAAGGGCTGGCAATCACCTCCGCACCCCAAGTACGCATCATCGAACGACGAAAAGGTTTTTGCTGATAACTCACTTTGACCATGAAGACGCGCACTTCAATGCCAAACATCTGGCCTGCAAATGCAATGGAAGAACCCCATTGACCTGCACCCGTCTCGGTTGTCAGGCGGCGAATACCCGCTTCACGGTTGTAGTAAGCCTGAGCTACAGCCGTGTTTGGCTTATGCGACCCAGCCGACGATACGCCTTCATTCTTGTAATAAATCTTTGCGGGCGTACCCAGCATTTCTTCCAGCCGTTTCGCCCTGATTAGCGGCGTCGGCCGCCACAACCGGTAAATTTCACGCACGGGCTCCGGTATCGGAATCCATCGCTCGGAAGACATCTCCTGTTCAAGCAAGGCCATCGGGAAAATAGCTGCCATTTTCTCCAAGGGAACGGGCTTGTTATCCGGCCCCAACGTCGGTGCCGGGGGATGCGGCATATCCGCAACAACGTTGTACCAATGGGTAGGTATTTCGGATTGGTCCAACATGAAGCGTAGCGGTTGCATACATTCTCCTGACTATTTATGAAAAATCCAAAAGACTCGAAGGTGGTTTCAGCTAGCGGCAAATGCGCCTGTGGCGTGCAACCGCACGCCACAGGCGCATTTGCTGTCCAAGATTATCTAGTAAAACAGAATTAACTGATAGCCTCGGCAATCGCACGCCCGACATCCTGCGTTGATGCTTTTCCACCCAAATCTGGCGTTTTCGGTCCCTCTTGGAGCACGGTTTCGATCGCCCGCACAACAGACTCGGCAGCTTCGGCATGGCCCAGATGATCAAGCATCATCGCACCGGACCAGATCATGCCAATGGGGTTGGCAATATTCTGGCCGTAAATATCCGGGGCAGAGCCGTGCACGGGCTCGAACATCGACGGATAAAGGCGCTCGGGATTCAGATTGGCTGAAGGCGCAATAGCGATTGTTCCGGTACATGCCGGGCCTAGGTCAGACAAAATGTCGCCAAAAAGATTGGAACCGACAACCACATCAAAACGATCTGGAAAGCGAACAAAGTGCGCCGTCAAGATATCAATATGGTACTGATCCGTCGTCACATCGGGATAGTCTGCCGCTACTGCCCGAAAGCGCTCATCCCAAAACGGCATGGTGATTGAAATACCATTGGATTTAGTAGCCGAGGTGAGGTGCTTGCGCGCACGCCGACGAGTCAGCTCAAAGGCATAGCGCATGATGCGGTCCGTTCCGTGGCGTGAAAATATGCTTTCCTGCACAGCAATTTCGCGCTCAGTGCCTTCAAACATTCGGCCACCGGCTGAAGAGTATTCGCCTTCCGAGTTTTCACGCACGATGATGAAGTCAATATCACCCACCTTGCGATTTGCCAGCGGAGAAGCAACACCCGGCATGAGTCGTACCGGTCGTATGTTGGCGTATTGATCAAATTCACGACGAATCTTGATCAATAAACCCCAGAGCGAAACATGGTCCGGCACGAGTGATGGCAAACCCACCGCGCCAAGATAAACCGCGTCATGGTGGCGAATTTTCTGCAACCCGTCCTCGGGCATCATGCTGCCGTGTTTCACATAGTAATCGCAACCCCAGGGAAGCTCGTCATACTCAAGCGCAAAGCCATAGCGTAAGGCAACAGCATCCAGCACGCGTTGCCCTTCCGGCATCACTTCCTTACCAATGCCATCGCCTGCAATGACTGCAATTTTGTGCTTTTTCATCATCAGTATTTTCTCTTCAGCGCGTTATTTTGCGTAAGTGTCCAGCACGCTCAGTATCCGATCAACGGCCACTAGCGTTGGCACTTGCACGCCAAACTCATGCGCCTTTTCAATAATCGGCTTAAGAATCCAGGGCGCTTCCGACTTGCGGTGATGCAACACATCATCATGCATCGATGTGCGGCTGCGAATGCCTTTGGCTTGCAGCTGCTGCGCCATGGTCATTAACGAATCACAAGCATCATCAAAACTTTTTGCTTCGTGAATCTCTTTTAACCGGGACAACGGAGCATAAAAATTTTGTGGGGTATAACCCATGCGGGTGTACACGGAAAGAATCTCGTAGCCCAGCGTGACGTAATGCTCTGCCCCCGCCCTCAGCACTGCGCCTTCGTTAAAAGTCAGCTCAGGATTGCCTGGCAATGTGCTTGCAGACCAGGCAGAGGCGTTACATATCTGGCAAAGCTTTTCCCACAATACCTGGCGGATGCAGGTGACTGCTTTCGATGGCAAACCGGCTTTGTTCATTGCCTCAACCAGCTTTTCAGCACGCGGACTCACGGTACCATCCAGCTCACCCGCATAAAAAGTAGTGGTAGCGGTAATGTGATTCAAGACGATGCCCGGTGCCTCCAACGTCCCCCCTTCAATAATGGAAACACCCAGAACTTTTGCCGCACCTGCCCATTCAGCTAACAAGCTTTCTTTAACAATATTGTTTTGCAAGGAAACAACAGTCGCACAACGATCTTTCAGGCGAATGGCGTCGTTAAGGGCTTCTGCTGTATCTTTGGATTTGACGGCGAGCATGAAGTAATCAAACTCACCCATGGCTTGATCCGGATGAGTGACAACGGTCAGGTTTTCCTTGATCAGATGCTCTCCGCGACGCTGCCCATGTATCCGCAAACCATTTTTCCAAATAGCCTCTGCATGAGAAGGACGCGCAATCAGGGTGACTTCAACACCTGCCTCTGCAAGATACCCGCCAATGACAGAACCAAGCCCTCCGCCACCTAGAATACATATTCTCATTACGCGCCCCTAGCCGAATTAAGCGACGCCAAGTTCGCGCAGTTTTGCTGCGACTTGCTCGAACCGTTCCCTGCTGGGGCTGCGCACTGGCGGAATCACCGGGCCAGCTTTTAGGCCGATAGCTTCATACCAGGCTTTCAGCGTGCCAAGTGCACCAGCGTAAGTGGCTGTGGCCGCAATGGTCCACAAAAACTCTTCTTCATAATAAGTACGCACACCATCCAGCCCGAGCCATGCTTGGCGCGCTTCCTCATGTTTGCCTTCAGCCGACAAGCGCACGTAATCTTTAACCAAATGTCGTTTTTTGCCATACAGCATATAGGAGAGCTCGCCCCATAACACTTGACCACCTACGCGCTGCTCATCCAGCAACCAGTATTCAGAAGGCTCCATGACGATAAAATCAGGCCGCATGTGGCGGCGCATCCGTAACGTGACAGCACGGTTAAGCTCGCCTTGTTTAGCGCCAATCACCGTATCTATATCGGCTAGCCGATTCATTAAATCCAGGCCCATCACTTTGCCGGAAACAGGGGTGCGATAGAGGCAAACAGCGAGATCGGAACGATCCGTCACGTATTTGAACCAATCAAAAATTTCGTCATCCGTACGTAACTGGATGACGGGGTTGATCACCTCGGCACCGTTGTAGCCGAGCTTTTCAACAAACGCCATTTTCTCAACAGCAACACACGCTTCCGGGTCAAGAATGATGGTCCATAAATCCATCCGGCCTTTGACGGCATCAGCAACTACCTCATGGTAACGATTCCATTCGGCTGGCTTGACATTCCAGCACTCTGAAATAAAACCGCCAACGACGAGGCCATCAATCCCCATATCCACATATTTTTCAATATTTTCCCGAATGCCAGCCTCGTCAAATTTAAAATCCGGCGTGACAGGTGATAAAGGGCACATGTAAAGCCCGCGTACATTCTTCAGTGCCCATTGCTTTGCTTCTTTGCGCGTAAATTCCATTACAACTCTCCTCTGTTAAAAATTTCGGCTCCATTGACCGAAAATAAGTGAACTACAAAAATCATGATCTGCACCATCGCCAGCAGCACAGCTTATTGCCAAATTCAAATACCCATCGGCGATGTTTTTACATCAACAAACTCGAACAAACCTTCAATCCCCCCTTCGCGGCCATAGCCCGATTGCCTCATGCCACCAAACGGTGCCTCAGGTGCGGGGCCAGTGCCGGTATTCCAGGCGACATGCTGAAAGTGCAAGGCATCGACAAAACGTTGGGCGCGTGCGGCATCTTGAGTAAAAACATAGGAAGCCAAACCATATTCGGTATCGTTCGCCTTTGCCAGCGCATCATTTTCATCATCAAATTCCGCAATAGGCACCAAAGGCCCAAAGGTTTCCTCATTCCAGCAAGCCATTGTGCGATTAACGCCTGAAATAACCGTTGGCGGGAAAAAGCCACCCCATTCCTTCTCTAGCGGCGGCAAAGTATCTGCCAGCGCACCTGTCACCAAATGCGCGCCTTTTGCCATGGCATCGGTCAGATGATGACGTACTTTTTCATACCCGGCGCGATCCACCAACGGTCCAATATCCGTTGCATCATCCAGGCCATTCCCCAGGCGCAAGGCATTGACCCGGATTGCCAGTCGCTTGGAAAATTCAGCCGCAATTGGACGTTCAACAAGTATCCGATTAGCGCAAACACAGGTCTGCCCACTGCCACGGAATTTATTGGCCATCAGCTGATCAACCGCCTTATCCATATCCGCATCGGCAAACACAATATATGGCGCGTTACCGCCCAATTCGAGCGCAACGCGCTTCACTTGCGCTGCGCTCTTGATGATGAGCTCCTTGCCCACTTCAGTCGAACCCGTAAAACTAATCACGGCAACATCAAGATGCGTCAGCAAAGCATCGGCAATAGCGCTTGCCGAACCCGGCACGAGGTTGGCCCACCCGGCAGGCAATTGCACCTCTCGCTCGAGCAACGCAAACAAGGCAATCATTGTCAGCGGCGTTTTAGAGGCTGGCTTGATAATGCTGGCGCATCCCGCTGCCAAGGCAGCCGAAAGTTTCTTGGCGATCATGCCGATAGGAAAGTTCCACGGCACGATAAGGCCCACCACGCCCGCTGGACGATACAGCACCCGCCACTCGCAACCGCGCGGACGCTCTTCCAGCACCCGCGACTTGAGATGATCAATGTTCGCTGCGCAATAAGTGAAAAATCCTGCCGCGTAATCAACTTCCGCCTTGCCTTCTCGCCAGGGTTTACCGTGTTCCAGGCAAAGAATGCGGCCAATTTCATCGCGGTTTTTGATGAGCGCCGCCGCAATGTTCTCGAGCCATTCACGACGTTGTGCAATGGTTGGGGTATTCGCCATAGCACGGCTGGCAGCACTAATCGCGCGCAGCGTCTCGTCACCGCCCATGCGCGCCACTTGAGCGAGCACATCGCCTGTAGCGGGATTGATCACTGGAAAAGTTTGCCCGCCATCGGCCGCGCACCAATGGCCGTCAATATAGCCACCGGCCACGGGGATAAGAGGTGAAGCGATCATAAGACGCCCTAACGAAAGAAACCAAAACAAAAAAATGTCCGGGAAAATGCCATAGAATGCCGGGTAAGGAAGAACATAACGTAATGTCTGTGTGCAGAGTTCTACTTTATCATCTGCACAAAACAAATGAACTATTCTTGTATTTAGATATCGAATACACGCTATTACTCACCAAAAGGAAATGTGCTCTATGGAAACCATAAACACTTACACTCAGACCTCAGCGCAAACAAGAGCTGAAAGCCAGCATCGAGTGCTCCGCAACACATATGGCCTGCTGGCGCTATCCATGGTACCTACCGTGCTCGGCGCGTTTATCGGCACACAAATGAAATTCGCTTTTTTTGCGGGCAGCCCGTTCATCAGCTTTATCCTGTTCATGGGTATTGCTTTTGGTTTCATGTGGGGTATCGAGCGCAATAAAAACAGCAGCATCGGCGTGTTCCTGCTGCTTGGCTTTACCTTCTTCATGGGGCTGATGCTCTCGCGCATCCTGCAAGTGGCGATCGGATTCTCTAACGGCGGCACACTAATCGCCATGGCGGCCGGGGGCACCGGGGCAATTTTCTTTTCGCTGGCTGCCGTCGCCTCGACAACAAAACGGGATTTTTCCAATATCGGCAAGTTTCTGTTTGCCGGTGTGATCCTGTTGCTGGTCGCGATAGTTGCTAATATCTTTTTTCAGATTCCCGCCCTGGCACTTGCCATATCGGCCATCGCCATCGTGATTTTTTCAGGCTACATCCTGTATGACATCAACCGCATCGTGCATGGCGGCGAGACCAACTACATCAGCGCAACCCTGTCCGTTTATCTCAGCATTTACAATATTTTCGTCAGCCTGCTGCATTTGCTCATGGCGCTCGGTGGTCAGCGCGACTAAAAAGTCGGCGCTGATGATACGGCGCAATATTCAAAAATCGTTAAAAAAGCGACCCTTGCTGGGTCGCTTTTTTTGCAGCTACTTTTCAAACACCGCAATCGATTCAACATGAGAGGTATGCGGAAACATGCTGGCAATACCTGCTCCGCGAAGGGTGTAGCCTTTTTCATGCACCAGCACGGCAGCATCTCTTGCCAAGGTTGCCGGGCTGCATGAAACATACGCAATGCGCTGCGGCCCGCTCTCTGCGGGCAGTGCATTAACCAGGGCAATTGCACCCTCTCGTGGCGGATCAATCAAAAGCTTATCCACCTGGCCCAGCGCGATAAAATCGGCTTCAGTAACTTCAAACAAGTTGGCCACAGCAAACGTACACTGAGCGGACAAACCATTTAGTGCCGCATTTTCTTCTGCACGCTGCACCAGCGCCGCGCTGCCTTCAATCCCCACAACGGTCGCCCCTAAACGAGCAATCGGTAAAGTGAAGTTGCCCAACCCGCAAAACATATCCACAATGCGCTCGCCTTTTTGCGGTGCCAGCAACGCCATGGCACGCCGCACCAGCATACGGTTAACGCCCTCATTGACCTGCGTAAATTCTGTCGGCCAGAAACGGAACGTCAGGCCATAGTCAGGCAAGGTGTAAGTCAAAAGAGGCGAGTTTTCAGGGTAAAACAACTGGACAGTATCCGGCCCCTTGGATTGCAAATACCAGAC